>CAZBZH010000128.1:0-9653 GCA_964496265.1 uncultured Acidobacteriota bacterium
GCAGGTCGAGCACCGACAGCTTCATGCGGCAGGCGATGTCGACGCCCACGGCGTAGGGAATGACCGCGTTATCGGTGGCCAGCACGCCGCCGATCGGCAGGCCGTAGCCCCGGTGGGCGTCGGGCATCAGCGCTCCACGCACGGCGATCGGCAGCTTGCAGGCGTTCTCCAGCTGCTGGATCGACTCGGGCTCCAGGTCGTCGCCCCACTGGCGCCAGGGCGCGTCCTGCTCCCGGGGGACGAAGGTCTTGGCCGTCTGCTTGGTTTCGCTGCTCATTGTTCACCTCCACGAACCTCGAGGGTCCACGGTCCGCCTTCCTGGCGGTGGACGTCGACTTCGACGTCGAGAAATGCCTTCACGATCTCGATGTTGGTCAGCGTGTGGGACGTCGGCGAGCCAGTGCGGAAACGGCCGCCGGCACCCAGCGCCAGCGGCACCAGCAACTGGTCCGCCAGGTAAGGTCCGACCGGGGCGCCGGTGGCCAGGTAGGCGCGCAGTTCGTTGACCGCGCCCCGGGCGACCCGCTCCGCGGTGACATTCCGCTGGCCGAAGCCGGTGAAGATCTCCGTGACGTGTTCGGAGACCAACTCCAGGGTCAGCACGTTGCCCGGTCCGATGCCGCCGTCGACCTGCTCGCAGTGAAGCGCGCTCTTGTCCCAGGACAGCATCTCGCCTACGGCGTCCAGTTCGCGCCGCGCGATCTGCCGCCGCAGGTTCGAGACCCGCGCGACGGCACGCCGGGTGACGATCTCGCCCCGCTCCATCAGCTCCAGGTGCTCGAACGCCGTGGCGGGTTCGACCCGCACGACGAACTTGCCGCCCCCCGCCGGGAAGAAGCCCGGCCGCACCAGCTCCGCCTCGACCTTCGGCCCGAGCCGGTTGATCAGCGGCAGGAACGCCCGATCGAGAAAGTCGAACGGAGGCGCGAAGGGGTTGTGGGTCCCGCCTTCCAGGGTCAGCTCCGACGGCGCGTCGGCACGCATCAGCGCCGGCAGCACCGACTGAAGCACCAGCGTGGCGCTCCCCGCGGTACCGACCGCGAAACGGTAGCTGCCGCCGGCGACCGGGCCCGGCTCGAAGGTCAGCTCCGCCGAGCCGAGGAGGTTGCCCTCGACCCGGGCGCTTCCGATCTCCGCCGCCGCGTTGACCGCGGTCAGGTGCTGGCGCAGCAGGCCCGGCTTCTGGCGCTTGGCCCGCAGCCGGGTCAGGCGGAAGGGCTTGCCGGTGCAGAGGGACAGGGCCAGCGACGAACGCAGGATCTGCCCGCCGCCCTCTCCCTGCGATCCGTCGATCTCGATGTAGCTCGGCTTCACGATGGTGCTCCCTGCCCGCATCTTATGCCCCGCCGTGATCGGCCCAGCCGCGCAGCTCGAGACCTTCTCGAGCTGCGCGGCATCGCTGGCGTCCTGGGTGCCGCCTTGGCAACCCGTCATTCTCGCTGGCGCCAGCGCCCACATGGGAGGCCGCGAGTGGCCCGGAGCACCTTCGGAATCCCGCGGATCCGCCTGTCGGAACCTCGGCCCGGCCGTGATGCTGAACAGCTTGCTCGCCATCTCGCGTCCTCCCCGGCCGGCGACCATCGCCGGTCCGTTGGCCCTCTATAGGGCACAGCCCGTGCCAACCCTCGAGGGAGAGGCGCTCTATTCGGTTAAGTTGTTGACTGAAGGAGCTTTGCTTCTCTTGCCTGAGATGGCGTAGGTCAGGGCGAGAGCGGAATCATGGATCCTGAGTTATCCTAATTTATAGAAATGGATAAGAAGCGTACCGTGGTCATCGGGCTGATCGGCACCGTGCTGGATTCCGGCACCAGCCCCGATCGTTGGAACCGTTGGCGCCCGACCGTGGGGATCTGCCGCCAGGAGGATCTGGTCGTCGACCGCCTGGAGCTGCTGGCCGACCGTCGCTACAAGAAGCTGGGGGAGAAGCTCAGCGAGGATCTGGCCGCCGTTTCCCCGGAAACCGAAGTGCGTCATCACGAGGTGCCGATGCCGGCGCCCTGGGACTTCGAGGCGGTCTACGACGCGCTCCATCAGTTCTCCCGGGGCTACAGCTTCGACACCGACCGCGAGGACTACCTGGTCCACATCACCACCGGGACTCACGTGGCGCAGATCTGCCTGTTCCTGCTGACCGAGTCTCGCCATCTTCCGGGCCGGCTGGTGCAGACGTCGCCGCCCAAGCGGGACCGGCCCGGTCCCGGCGACTACCAGATCATCGATCTCGACCTCTCCCGCTACGACCGCATCGCGACCCGCTTCGAGCAAGAGCACGCCCAGGCGCTGTCGTTCCTCAAGTCGGGCATCGATACCCGCAACGACAAGTTCAACGCATTGATGGAGCGGATCGAGCAGGTCGCCATCGCCTCGCCGGCGCCGATCCTGTTGACCGGTCCAACCGGCGCCGGCAAGTCGCGACTCGCACGGCGGATCTTCGAGCTCAAGTCCGAACGCCGCATCGTCGAGGGGCCGCTGGTCGAGGTCAACTGCGCCACGATCCGGGGCGACGCCGCCATGTCGGCGCTCTTCGGCCACCGCAAGGGTGCGTTTACCGGCGCCGTCTCCGATCGGCCCGGGCTGCTGCGTTCCGCCGACGGCGGCGTGCTGTTCCTCGACGAGATCGGTGAACTGGGCGTCGACGAACAGGCGATGCTGCTGCGCGCCATCGAGGAGAAGCGTTTCCTTCCCGTCGGTTCCGACCGCGAGGTGCAGAGCGATTTCCAGCTCATCGCCGGCACCAACCGGGATCTGCGCCGCCAGGTAGCCGCGGGCTCCTTCCGCGAGGACCTGCTGGCGCGGCTGGACCTGTGGACCTTTCCGCTGCCCGGGCTGGCGGAGCGCCGCGAGGACATCGAACCGAACCTGGACTACGAACTGGAGCGCTTCGCCCGCAACACCGGCCGCAAGATCACCTTCAACAAGGAGGCGCGGCAGCGCTTCCTGCGCTTCGCCGTTTCGCCGGGAGCCCTGTGGTTGGCCAACTTCCGGGATCTCAACGCGGCGCTGACTCGCATGGCGACCCTGGCGCCCAGCGGCCGCATCACCGTCCGCGAGGTGGATGAGGAGATCCAGCGCTTGACCGAGAGTTGGGGCGCGGGGGAGGAGGGGCCGTCGCGGGTCGACGCGCTGCTCGGCGCCGATGCCTCCGGCGATCTCGACCGCTTCGATCGCGCCCAGCTGGAAGAGGTGCTCGCCGTCTGCGCCCGGAGCGTCAGCCTCTCCGAGGCGGGCCGCACGTTGTTCGCCGAGTCTCGCAAGCGCAAGCGTTCGAGCAACGACGCCGACCGGCTGCGCAAGTACCTGGCCCGCTTCGAGCTGGACTGGGACACGGTGCGCTCAGCAGGCTAGCTCCTGCTTCCCTACGGACATGGCGCCGACGCACGGTCGTCGTTCATCGAGTCAGCTCCGATCGTCCAGCCGCAAGCGTTGAACACCTGAATCAAGTACGCATGTAGGACCCCGGGAGACGGAGAGTCATCGATCGTGGCCGTGGGCAGAGAGAAGCGGATCTCCGTCTCAAGGCAGGTCGCGGCCGTGAAGTCTCCGGGCTGGGCCGATCGCAGCACACTGTAGGTCGTGCTGCTGCCGCCACTGGTCTCCGGAAGGTCCCAGGTGAACTCGGTCGAAGGCTTGCCCGCCAGGAGCAGGTTGCGAGCGGCCGTGGGTGCCGAGTAGACCTCGGATGTCGTCGGCTCGCAATCGCAAACATCGCCACGGAGGTCGAAGTCCTGATTCTCCTGGCACTGGTTCGCGGTATCCGGGCAGTTGTCGGAGTCGTCCCGTTGGCCGTCACCATCTCGATCGGCAATCGCTCCGGGGCAGTAGGCGGCGCTGCGGTGCAGCAGGACGCCTCCATAAGAGCGGCCGCTGTAGGCGAAAGCCTGCTCTCCGCTCCAGACCAGCGTGTGGCTGAACCGAGGGACCGGATCGATCGTTCGGTCGTGCTCGAGCCAGAGTCCGCTGGTCGGGTTATAGCGAGCATTCTGGTAAAAGTCTGCCCAGATGAACCACTCCGAGCCTGTCCAGGTTGCGACCAGCTCGGTCGAGCCGCCGATCGCGGGGCAGTCAATGGTCGTCCAGCTGTTGGAGCCGGGGTCGTAGCGCGCTCCGGTCAAGGGCTCGGTCACGAAATCGGACGTTCCGCCCCAGATCAGCATCTCGTCGCCGGTCCAGGCCGCGATGTGTTCGCTGCGGGGACCGCCCGCGTTGATGCTGGACAACACCGACCAGGTATCGCTGACCGGGTCGTAGCGACGTCCGTTGCCGAAAACGGTTCCCGCGTCGTTACCGCCCCAGATCAGGAAGCGGGAGCCGTCCCAGATTCCGCTGTGGTGCTCTCGTGCCGAGGGTGCGCCCAGGGGGAACATGCTGGCCCAACCATCGGTCGCCGGATCGTAGCGCGCTCCATCATCGACGATCGTGCCGTCTTCCTCGACGCCTCCCCAGACGATGAACTCCGTACCGGTCCACGCGCTGGCAAAGTGTTTTCTTCCGCTGGGAGCGCCGATGGTCTCCATGGGCGCCCATTGGTCGAGCTGAGGGTTGTAGCGATGACCGGCCTCCGAGAAGCTCTCCACGCCGGTATCCCGGTAGCCGCCCCAGACGATCATCTCGCTGCCGGTCCAGACGGCGTGGGACTGTTCGTTGACGAAGGGGTCGCCGCTAGACGTCATCGGACTCCAGCTCGCGGTCGCCGGATCGTAGCGTTGTCCGTCATCCACGGCGCCGCCCCAGATCAACATCTCCGCACCGGTCCAGACGGCAGCGTGATGTTCTCGAGCCTCCGGGTGGCCGCCGCTCAGTGGAGTCCAACTGTCGAGCGCAGGATCGTAGCGGCCCCCGTCGAGCAGATACGGCGCATCGTCGCGGCTCCCGGCCCAGACCAACATCTCCATGCCCGACCAGACCGCGACGTGCTCGGCGCGGGGCGAAGGCGCGCCGCCGGCCGCCATCGAGGACCAACTGTCGGTCGCGGGGTCGTAGCGTGCTCCGTCATTCATGAATGACGTTCCGTCGGTTCCGCCCCAAACCAGCAACTCATCGCCGGTCCAGACGGCGGCATGGTCTGCTCGAGGCGATGGCTCGCCGACGGCACTGAGGTCGATCCACAGGTCTGTCGCCGGGTCGTAGCTTGCCCCGCCCGGTACCGTTGCGTTGGTGCCGAAGAAATCTGACGCGTTGCCGCCCCAGACGAGCATGACGTCACCGGTCCAGACCGCCCGATGCCTGGTTCGCGCCGAACGCCCAACCGACGACATCGGTTGCCAGGAGTCCGTCGCCGGGTCGTAGCGCCCGCCGTCGTTCATGGCGGTGCCCCAATCCCCTCCCCAGACGATCATCTCGGAGCCGGTCCACACCGCGGTATGCCGGGAACGGCCGGCGGGCGCTCCGACGACGCTGATCTCGCTGGAAGCACCGGTTGCCGGGTCGTAGCGGATGCCGTCGTTCCGCGGGTAGGAGTTGTCCTGCTGAATGTCAGGGAAGAACTCGACGTAGTCTCCGCCCCAGCCGATTACCTCGGTGCCGGTCCAGACGAGGCTGGGGTCGCGCCGCGAACACAGGCCCTGGCACACGATGCCGGCATCCGACCATGTGTCGGTTGCCGGGTTGTAGCGCGCGCCTCCCCAGTTGAGGCCGTACTCGTTGTTTTCGTGGTGACCTCCCCAGACGATGACGTCGCTGCCGGTCCAGACCATCGCGTGACCGAACAGGCCCACCGGGTGATTGTCGCTGGACATCGTCGTCCAGCTATCGGTCGCCGGATCGTAGCGCCCGCTCTCTCCCTGGCTTGGCCTTCCCGTGTTGCCGTCGATCTCCGTCAGGGATTCAGCGAAGCCGAAGACGACCATCTCGCTGCCGGTCCACACCGCCTTCCCGTACTTCCCGGTGAGCGGGGTCGGGATCAGGGGGCTCCAGGACTCCTCGACGCCGCAAGCCGTCGTGGCGATCTCCTCGAAACGGTAGGACCCGCGGATCGGCTCAGAGGGGCCGTCGAACCGGGGCGCATTCTCGCTCCACCACGAGGCGAACGAGAGCTTGGGCCACCGGGCCAGCTCGACGACGAGTTCGTCGCTGCGGCTTTCGACGACGCGCGCGGACACAAACGAGTTTCTCTCCTCGAGCAGCGGCGTCCAGGCGGTGCCGGGAATAGCCCCTCTTCGGAGAAGCTGCCCGAGCCAGGTGGCGTCGACTTGTTTGCCTTCGAGCGCGACCGTTCGCGTTTCGATCATTGCACCGGAGTTCCGCAGCTCCGCGGTCGTGCCTTTCGACTGGAGCGCCGTTTCAGCGCGTTGGCGTATCGGTTGTTGGAGAGACGCATCCGCTCGGAACCAGCGGCGAATCAAGCGGTCCGCCAGTCGTTGCCGAGCCAGAGTCTCGGCGGCTAGAGCCGGGTCACCATCCAGGGCTTCGAGGATGCGGCGAAGCATCTGCGGTGCGCGGGTATGTCGGGCCATCCGGTCCAACTCGCCCTGGAGCTGGTTCGCGCTGATCGGACGCCCCCAGCGCCGGCCGAGTGCGGTCGACTTGCGTAGGTAGTCCTGGACCTTGCCCCGCAGATCCTCTTCGCTCAGCATGTCCTCGAACGACGGTTTGGGTGCCGGGTTGGTATCCGGCCAATCCCGCTGCGCCCAGTACTCGCGCTCGATCGAGCGTTGGGCCTCGACCCGGGTTCCGAAATCAATCGGATGTGGGTGCTCCGCCGCCGGAGACGCGACAGAAACGGCCAAAGCCAGCCAGAATGCGGCAACTCGGAAGCACATCGGTCACCTCCTGATGATGCTGGGCGAGCGCGGAGAGCTGCCCTGAGGTTACGGAGTCTCGGGGCCGGCGGTCAACCCATGATTGCAGTCGAGATGAGAAAGCCCGGGAAACTGTCCTGCTCGCAGGGCATGAGTGTCGCCAAGTCGGTCCGGAGAGTGGGCTAGAGTAGGGCAGCGAAGGAGAGTTCCGATGAGTCCATGGCCCAAGACCACCGTCGTCGGCCCCGGAGGGGTGGGCGCCTACTTCGGCGGCATGCTCGCCCGTGCCGGCGCGCCGGTCACGATGCTCGGCCGGCCCGGGCCGCCCAGTGCACACCTGAAGCGTCTCGGTGAGCAGGGTCTGCACATGCAGACGACGAGCTTCGAGGAGACGGTGCCGGTCACCGCCTCCAACGACGCTGCCTCGATCGCAAACAGCGAACTCGTGCTGTTTTGCGTCAAGACCGTCGATACCGAATCCGCCGCGGCGCAGATCGCGCCGCATCTGGCGCCGGGTGCCATCCTCGTCGACATGCAGAACGGCGTCGACAACCCCGACAAGCTGCGCGCCGCCGGCATCGCCCCGATCACCTCGGTGGTCTACGTCGCCGCGGCGCTCAACGGTCCGGGCAAGGTCATCCATCGCGGACGTGGCGACCTGGTAGTCGGCCACAAGGAACGCGCCGGGGATGTCGAGCGTCTCCGCGCCTGGTTCGAGGCCGCGGAGGTGCCGTGCAAGGTGTCGCCGACGGTCGAGACCGAGCTCTGGCTCAAGCTGATCATCAACTCGGTGGCGAACGCTTCCTCGGCGTTGACCGATGCGACCTACGGGGTGATCGTCGAGGACGCCCCCACCTGGGCGGTGGCGGAGGACGCGGCGCGTGAGGCGGTCGCCGTGGCCCGCGCCGAAGGGCACGACCTCGACGAACAGCAGACGCTGGACAGCTTGCTCGCCGTTTGCCGCAGCGTCGGCGCCGCCACCTCGTCGACCCAGCAGGATCTGGTTGCCGGTCGTCCTACCGAGATCGATTCGTTGACCGGCTACATCGCTCGACGCGGCGAGGAACTCGGCGTGCCGACGCCGATCAACCGCGCCATGTGGCACCTGACCCGCCTGCGTTCCGACACGATTCGGAGCCAGTCGTGACCAGAGAGTATCGAGTTCTTTGGCTTGCCACGCTGCTGGCCGCCTGCTTCGCGGGCTCAGGCGCAACAGCTCAGTCGGTAGCGCCGGAGCCGCGTTCGATGCAGCCTCCGATTGCCTACCCCGAGCAGGCCCGTGAATTTGAAGTCGAAGGTACAGCACGCTTTGAAGCCCGGGTCGCCTCGGACGGCACAGTCACCGAGGTCCGCGTAGTCGAGGTGCCCTCCAACCGAGAGGACCTGAAGCAGGCCATCGAGCTAGCGGTCTCTCAATGGACGTTCCTTCCGGCCATGGAGGAGGGGAGTCCGGTTCAAGGTGTCTACCGTGGTGCAATCGAGTTCCGGGTTCCCAGCGTTCCGGGCGCACGCTCGTACTCCGTTTCCCCGGAGCAAGTATGGGAAGCGGTCCTTGCGGTTGCGAAGGCCTGGGGCCTCAAGAGGCAGACACGGATCCCCAGGGAGGGGATTCTGATCACTCGGTATGCCATGGCGGGTTCCGGAGATTTTCAGCTTCACTCCGACATGCTGGGTGGGAAGTATCCGATTCGCGGTATTCAGTTTCACATCTTCGTTCCCCAGCATCTGAAGCGCAGTCGTGTTTACGTGCACTCCAAGGCGGAGGCCGGCTACGGGCTCGAGGACTACGTGTTCTTCAACCAGCAGCAGTTCGCCGATGAGTTCTTCGTGCGGTTGGATAGAGTATTGCAGCAGCAGGGAGAACCCGTGCCCGGCAGCGCGGCCAGAAGGGCGGCTCTCGAGCGCCTGGAGTACGAGACTTCGGAGGATTGCCGCGACCAGTCGCTGAAGCTACAACCGCCCGAGCTCATCACCCAGACGAAGATCATTCCTCCGTATCCGTTCGACAACAAGTCGAAGGGGATGCAGAGCATCATCGTGGAAGGCCAGATTCAGCGAGATGGGACCGCCGAGGGCATCTCGGTCAGGTCGGCGGAAGGGGAGCGGTCGCTTCAGGTCTCTGTGCTGGAGACGATCAAACTATGGCGTTACCGCCCGGCCCGACAGGGGAATTGCCCCGTCGCCGTCCGGTGGACCGTCAAGGTGAACTACGTCCCCTAGCGCTTGAACGGGTTGCGGAACTCACCCCGGGCAGGAATCCGCAGCCGCTTGGCCAGCCGCGCCTGTACCCGGGTCTCCGCTTCCTTCCACGCCTCGTCATCCGCCTCTTCGGGCATCGCGAAGCTGCCGCCGCCGACGGTGCCGTGGCCGCCGGCGTCCCGCGGGTTGTCCACTACCGAGCGCAGCACCTCGCCGGCGTCGGTGCGGCCCCGGTCGGAACGGAGCGACAGGTACAGCCGGCCCTCATAGCGGCCGGTGCAGAAGGCCCAGCGGGAGTTCTCGTAGGTCAGCAGGAAGTCCGCCATCTGGGCCACGAGGTCGGGGTTGTGCACCTCTCCGAGGTGGGACACCAGCAGGCCGCGATAGGCCGACGCGTTCTCGATGGTCCGGCCGACGCCCGAGAAGAAGCCGCGCTTGCGCACCGGGTTCCGGATCTTGGCCAGGACGTGCATGTCGCAGTTGTGGATGATCTCGAGGTAGGTGTTGACCACGTCCCGGCGGTTGGCGCGGTAGAGGTCCTGGGTGTCCGACAGGATCCCGTAGGCCAGGGCGGTGGCCACCGGGGTGGTGATCTCGATGCCCTTGATCAGCAGCGCCCGGGCGACGATCACGCAGCTGGCGCCGCAGCCAGTGTCGATCAGGGCCAGTTCGGCGTCGGGGCTCGAGACCGGTTTGTGCTGATCGACGATCAGGGGC
>CAZBZH010000129.1:0-9592 GCA_964496265.1 uncultured Acidobacteriota bacterium
AGCAGGACCACCGACCAGGGTTCCTCGCCGTGGCCGGCGGGCTGCAGCAGGGCGTCCAGGGCGGTCGCCGGGTCGACACCGTGCATGTTGGCGATGGCGAGTTGCAGATCCTCGTCCAGCTCGACGCCGTGGATCAGGTTGTCGATCGAGCGCCAGGTCGCCTCGAGCCGGCGGAACAGCGGGTCGGAGAGGCTCTCGGCGAGCCGTTCCGCGGCGGCTTCCTGGATGCGGGCGCGCAGCGCGCGGGGCTCGCTGGGCGCCGGAGAGGTCGCGGCGCCGGCCAGGCGGCGAACCAGATCGGACACGTCGGGCCGGCCCGGTGCCGATCCCTGGCCCCGGGGTTTTCCCAGCAGGCGGCTGAGGGTGTCGGCGTCCTCTTCCGCGGCCGCCGCCTCGGGTTGTCCCTCGGTGTCCTGCTCGGCGCCGGAGTTGAGCTCCCGGGCCAGGCGGGAGACCCCTTCGGGGCTGCGCAGCAGGTCGATCTGTTCCCGGTAGCGGGCAAATATTTCCGCGCCCGCGATCAGTCCGTCGGGGTGAAAGTCCTCGATGGAACGAAAGGTCCAGGGCCACCCCCCGAGTTCGACGGTGGGAGCGATGGCGCCCAGCCGGGCCTCGAAGTTGTCCAGGTCGACCGGCATGGCCCGAGGGTCGACGGCGGCCGGGTGCTCCGCGGTGCCCGGCCCGCTCAGGTCGGCGAGCAGCAGGATGCGGAAGGGGCGAGCCTCGGTCGGGTCGGTGCGCCGATCCGAGGACGTTCCCTGGCCGAAACCGAATTCGAGTCGCGGGGGCATGGTCACCTCAACTGGGCCCGAACGCGGGGGAATCGGGCGGAATGGGCGCGCCGTGAGGGCCGAACCGACCCTTCGTCGCTTGGTCTTTCGAGGCCGCGTCCCGATTGTATCGCGCCGCCGGATATGCGCGTCGGCGGATCGGCGGGATCCGTTACAATCGTGGTCCACAACCCGGATTTATTGCCCGGAGGCAACCCATGAGTATTCAGTCGGAGCGACCGGTCGAGATCAAGACGCCGTTGGGCGCCGACGTTCTGCTGATCAAACACATGAACGCGCGGGAAGAGCTGGGACGTCTGTTCCACTACGAGCTCGAGGTGCTGTCGACCGATCCGGCGATCAACATGTCGGACCTGCTGGGCCAGGCGGTCACGATCCGGATGGATCTGGCCGACGACGAGGAGCGCTTCTTTCACGGCTACGTGAGCGCCTGCTCCCAGGGCGGGGCCGACGGCCGGTTCTATACCTATCGGCTGAGCGTTCGTCCCTGGTTGTGGTTCCTGACCCGCACCGCGGACTGCCGCATCTTCCAGGAGAAGACCGTACCGGACATCATCAAGGATGTGTTCCGCGAGCATGGCTTCACCGACTTCGAGGAGTCGCTGTCCGGCTCCTACCGCACCTGGGAGTACTGCGTTCAGTACCGGGAGACCGACTTCAACTTCGTCAGCCGGCTGATGGAGCAGGAAGGGATCTACTACTACTTCAAGCACGAAGATGGGAAGCACACCCTGGTGCTCGCCGATTCCTACAGCGCCCACACCCTGGTGGCCGGCGAAGAGGTGCCGTTCTTCAACGCCGAGGACAAGGATGTGGTCGACCGGGATCACTTCCTCACCTGGCAGTTGAGCCAGCGGGTGCAGCCGGGGAACTACGCCCTCAACGACTTCGACTTCGAGCGGCCCAACGCCAACCTGGAGACCCGTTCCAGTGTCTCCAGGGAGCACGCCCAGGCGGAGCACGAGATCTTCGACCATCCGGGGGAGTATCTGGTCACCGGTGACGGCGACAACTACGCCCGCATGCGGATCGAGGAGTTGCACGCCGGCCACGAGGTCATCGAGGCCGAGGCCAACGCCCGGGTCCTCGCCTGCGGAGCTCTGGTCCGGGTCTCGGACCATCCCCGCGAGGATCAGAACCGGGAGTATCTGATCACCTCCGCCCAGTACCAGATCGGAGTCGGCGGTTACGAGAGCGCCGGCTCGGGAGTCAAGACGACCTTTCAGGTGACCATCGGCGCCATCGACGCCCGGACTCCCTACCGCACCCCGCGCACGACCCCCAAGCCGGTGGTTCAGGGGCCCCAGACCGCGATCGTCTGCGGACAGTCCGGCGAGCAGATCTGGACCGACGAGTACGGCCGGGTCAAGGTGCAGTTCCACTGGGACCGCCACGGCGAGGCCAACGAGAGCAGCTCCTGCTGGATCCGTGTCTCTCAGAGCTGGGCCGGCAACGGCTGGGGCTCGATGCATGTCCCCCATGTGGGCCACGAGGTGATCGTCGAGTTCCTCGAGGGGGACCCGGACCGGCCGATCGTCACCGGCCGGGTCTACAACGGCACCAA
Source organism: uncultured Acidobacteriota bacterium (assembly GCA_964496265.1). Taxonomy (GTDB): domain Bacteria; phylum Acidobacteriota; class Polarisedimenticolia; order Polarisedimenticolales; family Polarisedimenticolaceae; genus Mor1. Next base: position 2,356 of record CAZBZH010000129.1, read on the forward strand.
CAGCACCCTCGAGGAGTTGCCCGGGTCCAAGACCAAGTCCGGCTTCCGCGATCACGGCAATAACGAGTTGATCATGGAGGGCGAGGCCGCGGCCCAGACGGTGCACATCCAGCAGGACTGCGGCAACCGGATGCTGTTCGACGGCAACAGTGGCGCCGAGCTGATCAACGTCAAGGACTGCGGCGACAACGAGATGAACATGCAGGCCCACGGCACCAAGGAGGTGTTCATCAAGCAGGCCTGCGGCAACGAGATGGTGATGAACGAGGACGACGGCATCACCTTGCGGGACAAGTACGGCAACGAGATCATCCTCAATGCGGCGGACGGCTACATGCGACTCGCCTCGCCGACCCACGACTCCTGGCTCGAGATCGGCCGCAGTCTCAAGTGGAATACCGATTCGAATAACGAGATGGTCTATGGAGCGGACGCGAGCCTGCAGGTGGGAGGCTACACGCACTCCACCCACGTCGGCGCCAAGACCGAGATCTCGGCGAACGTGCAGATCTCGTCGGTCAACGGCGTGGCGATCAAGAAGTACTACGCCTACGAGAACAGTACGAACTACCAGGGCAAGAACAAACGCACCCGGGGCGCGGTCACCGTCGATTCCGACACGAACTACACCATCATCGGGGGCGCCGGCGACGACGGCCAGCTCGAACTGTGGACCGGTTCCGCCGAGCTGCGCTTCGACGGAGAAGATCACACGATCAAGCTCACACCCCAGGGGATCTCGATCAAGACCAACCAGAAGATCGATATCGAGGCCACCGGGGGCGACGTGACCCTCAAGGCCAGCGGCGACATCGTGCTCGATCCCGGCGGCAAGGTGAAGATTCCCGACGGGAAGCTCGACGACAAGTGGATCAAGAGCCAGTGAGCTGATTGATGGAGATCCTCAACGATAGCGGGCTCGCGCCGGCGTACATGGTCGGATCGGTGCGCTCCAAGGGGCCCACGCTGACCTTCCTGGTCAAGGGGGCGTTCAGCCTTGCGCCGGGGTCGGTGGCGGAGGCGCTCGAGGAGCCGGCCTTCCCCCATGGGGACAAGTTCTACGAGGACGACCCCGAAGAGCAGGGGGCGCCCCGCTACAGTTCGGACTTCGTGCCGTTCAAGCCGGCGGCGGACCTGCTCGTCGTCGGCTCTTGCTGGGCCCCCCGCCGGGGGGAGAAGCAGTGTGTCGCCCGGGTTCGTTGCGGCCGGGTTCAGGCGTCGCTGTTGGTCACCGGGGACCGGGAGTGGAGCTCCGGCCTGCTCGGCGGAAGCGCTTCCGAGGCCGAGGCCTTCGAACGCATCGAACTGCGCTACGAGAACAGCTACGGCGGCGAGGGTTTCGCCGCCAACCCCAGAGGCAAGGGGGCGGCGGCAATCGAGGTCGATGGACGCAAACGCCGGCCGATGCCGAACCTGATGGATCCCGAGCGTCCGGTGGCCAGTCTCCGGGGAAAGCACGAGCCGGTGGGATTCGGGCCGACCTCAGCCCACTGGGAGCCTCGTTCGGGGATGCTCGGCACCTTCGACGATGCGTGGCTCGAGAAGCGTTGGCCCTGGCTGCCCGAGGATGTGGATTGGCGCTACTTCAACGCCGCTCCCGAGGCGCTTCAGATTCAAGGCTACCTCCACGGCGACGAAGAGGTATCGCTCGAGAACCTCCATCCCGAGCATCGGACCTACGACTTCCGGCTACCCGGGATTCAGCCGCGCCTGTTCGTCGACGATCGGGAGCGAGGGTACGGCGAGGTTCCCCTCGAACTGGATACCTGCTGGGTCGACATGGATGCGGAACAACTCGTGCTGATCTGGCGCGGGGTGCGTCCGGTGGCCGATGAGTTCTTCGACGAACTGGTCGGGCTGCATCTCGTGCAGGAGAGCATGGCCGACGAACCCGGCGATGTGGCCCGCTACGAGCGCAAGTATCGCGAGGGGGACCGAAAGCCCGCCCCCCCGCCGGCCGAGGGCCCGACTCCCGCCGAACGGCTTGCCGAGAAGCGCGCCCGGGCCGAGGCGGAGCAGGCCAAGGCGTTGAGCGCCGCCGGCGTGGAGATTCCTGCCCCGCGGGAGCGAACCGAGGAGGAACTGGCCGACGAGGCGCGCCTGCTCGAGATCTACGGGGTCAAGCTACCCGAGGCTGCGCCGGAGTTTACCCGCGGTGATGTCGAGGCGCTGGCCCGGGCGGGTGAGAGCCTCGCCGGCCGGGACCTGACCGGTCTCGAGTTGGACGGTATCGATCTGAGCGGCGCGGATTTGAAGGGTGCGTTGCTGCGGGGAGTCCCCCTCGAAGGAGCGAATCTGTCCGGCGCGGACCTGAGCGACGCGGTTCTCGTTCAGTGCAGTTTGCGCGGCGCCGTGCTCACCGGGTGCAGGCTCGACGGAGCCGACCTGGCCGACGCCTGTCTCGACGGCGCGGACCTGAGCGAGGCCTCCCTCGCGCGCACCTCGTGCAGTCGCGCCAGCATGCGGGCGGTTCGGATGGATCGCTGTCAGGGGGCGGCGGCCATCTTTGCCGATTGCACCCTCGACGAGTGCTCCGCGCTCGACGCAGACTTTTCCGACGCCGATTTCTCGACAGCCTCCCTGGAAGGAGCCCGCTTGCTGCGCGCGACCCTGGTCGAGGCTCGATTCAACGGAGTGCGCGCCCGGGGGAGCGACTTTCGCGGTGCGTGCCTGCGGCAGGCCCAGTTCTCCGATGGGGCCAACCTGTCCCATGGGATCTTCCGCCGGACGGAGGCGGCGGATTCGATCTGGGACGGCGCGCAGCTCCAAGAGGCGGACTTCGCCTACGCGCAGCTACCCGGGGCGGCGTTGAGCAAGGCGCAGATGGAGGGGGCGGGGCTCTACGCGGTGGAGATGCGTGGGGCATGCCTGACCCAGTCCAGCCTCAAGGGTGCCGACATTCGCGAGACGAACCTGTTCGAGGCCGCCCTGGACCACGCCGATCTGCGGGATGCCGATCTGAGAGGCGCGAACCTCTACGGTGCCGAGACCTACGCCTCCCGGTTCGAGGGTACCCGGTTCGAGGGGGCGAATCTGCAGAACACCAAGCTCGCCGGGGGACGGCGATGAACGCCCGGTTGGATCGGGAGACCTTGCTGGCCCGATTGAAACAGGGGCAATCCCTGGAGCGATCGGTCTTGCAGAAGGAGAATCTGGCAGGGCTCGCCCTGGGGGCGGTGCGCTTCAGCGGAGCGATGGCCCTGGATAGCGATCTCAGCGGGATCGGTCTCGCCGGCGGCGATCTGAGCGAGGCAAGCCTCACCGCTTCGAATCTGGCCGGCGCCGATCTTGCCGGCGCCGACCTGACCGGCACCCTGTTCAGCGGGTGCACCCTGGCCGGCGCCAGGCTCCACGGCGCGACCCTGCGGTCGACGGTTTTCTCCGGAGCCCGGGAGGCGGTCCTCGACGAGCCCTCGCGGGTGACCCTGAGCTTCGACGATCTCGGTCTGGCCGAACCGGAACGCCGCGAGTTGGGTAAGGCGGGCGTTCTCGGCTTCCGCGGCGTCGACTCCGATGCTCGTGGCGTGGACCTCGAGGAGGCGAAGGTTTCCCGCGGTACCTTTCAGGATATCGACCTGACCGAAGGCCGCTTCGCCGGAGCGAATCTGCGCCAGTGCCGCTTTTACGACGTTCAGCTGGGAAAGACCCAGTGGGCCGGTGCGGAACTGCGGGACGTGCGCTACATGCAGGGAGATCTTTCCGAGGCGGACTTCACCGACGCCCTGTTGGAGGGGGTGCTCTTTCACGGGACGAGGGTCAAGGGAGCCGAGTTCGGCAAGGCCCGGCTGCGCAACCTGCGCAGTCACAAGGTTGACTGGAACGAAGCCTCGTCGATGCCCGAGGCGTTCACCGGGTGTGAATTCGACGAGTGCGATCTCGGGAAGCTGTCCTTTGCCGGACGAGACCTCACCGAGGTTCGTTTTCGAAACTGTGCCCTGGCCGGGGCGGACTTTCGCGGAGCGAAGCTGAAACAGGCGTCCTTCGAGCAGTGCGATTTGAGCGGTGCGCGCTTCGACGGGCAGGAGCTTGAACGGACGGTGTTCGCTTCCTGCAATCTGAGCCGTGCTGTCTTCCGGGAGTCCGAACTCCAGCGGACGACCCTCAAGCATTGCGACCTGAAGCAGGCCGACCTCTCACGGACCCGCGGCGCCGATCTGGTGTTCGCCGGCTCCTCGCTGGAGTCGGCCAGCCTGGAGAAGGCGGAGCTCGCCTGGTGCGATCTCCAGGACGCGGCCTGGGAGGGGCTCGACCTCCGGGGCACTCGTCTCGAGGCAACCGACCTGCAGGGCCGGGATCTCTCGACGGTGCGATTGGACGAAACCCGTATGATCGAGTGTGACCTGACCGGCGCCGCGGCCGGCGAGGTGGATCTGCGCGGCTGTGAGTTCACCGACTCCGACTTTACCGGGGCGAACCTGGCCGGGGCGTCGCTCGAGAACACGATGTGTCGCCAGGTGTGCTTTGCCGGCGCGGATCTGAGCGGGGCGATGTTATCCAGGATCGAGGCCTCGTTTGCCGATTTCGGCGCTGCCGACCTGCATGGCGCGGTGCTGGAAGAGGCTCGACTCGGCGGCGCCAACTTCGAAGGCGCACGCCTCGAGGGTGTGCGCGCGCGGGGGGCGATGCTGGAGCGCGCCCTTCTGGTGCGGGCCTCGCTCCAGGATGCGGATCTTTCGCAGGCCGCGCTGAAGTACGCCGATCTGTCCGGCGCAGACCTCTCCCGCGCCTCGCTACGGGGCTGCGACGTCGAGCAGGCGGTCCTGCACGCCGTCCGGGACGACGGTGCCGACTGGAAGCAGAGCAACCGCAAGAAGGCTCTGGAAACCGATGATGAACGGGCGAGGGCGGAGGCGTACCGGCCTCCGAGCCCTCCACCTGGCGAAGGAGACTGACATGGCGACCATGCCCTTGTTGCCCCTGCGGGAAACCACCGGACCCGTCAGCGCGGAGCTGATCGAAGTGGGACGGGACGGCAGCGCTGTCGTCCGGATCGATGACGGCGGGATGGCCCGGGAGATCCCGGCACGGCTGGCCTTGCCGGTGCCGCGGAGCCTGGACCCCGGCGATGAGGTGCTGGTGCTCGAAGGGGACGAAGCCTTCGTCATCGGCGTGCTGCGGGCCCAGGCGCCCAGCCGGGTCTACGACAAAAGAGGGGAACTGTTGTTCGAGTACGACGCCGCACAGGACGTCGCCCGACTGCGGGTCGGCGCGTCCGGCCTGGTCGTCGACTCCGACGGCGCACCGATGGAGTTCCGCTCCGAGGGGATGATCCGGATGGACTGCTCGTCGCTGGTGGTCGAGCACCGGGAAGGTGCGAACCCGTCTACCAACCGGCTCGAGGTCGGGGACGCCGGGTTGCGCTACCGGGGGCGCGGCCTGGATGTCGAGGCGGAGAACGGGGCGCTACGGGTCGAGGATCTCGCCATCGAGGGACAGCATCTGGAAGTCCGTCACGGCCGGGTCGAGCTGTTCGCGCGCAAGGCGCGCTCGGTGGTCGACGATCTGGTCGAGCGGTTCAAGAACGTCTGCCGGCGGGTCGAGGGGACCGAAGAGACCCGGGCGGGCCGCGTACGCACGATGGTCGACGAAGAGCATGAACTACGCGCCGATCGCGTTCGCGTGGGCGCGGAGCGGGACGTGAAGATCAACGGCGAGAAGATTCACCTGGGCTAGGGAGGCTCACCATGTTTCCAGCATCGAGCAAGGGGGGCGGCCAGTGCATGGGGGCTCCCGACGTGTGCAAGACGCCGACGCCGGGCGGCCCGGTTCCCATTCCGTATCCGAATATCGGAATGGTCATGCAGGCGTCCAAGACCTCGACCAAGGTCAAGTTCTGCAACAAGGCGGCGGTGACCAAGAAGTCGGAGATTCCCCGCTCCCAGGGGGACGAGGCCGGCACCGTCGGTGGAGTGGTCTCCAACGTGAACATGAACAAGATTACCTACAAGAAGTGCAGCTCGAAGGTGAAGGTCGAGGGGCAGGGGGTTGCCCACCTGACCTCGATGACCGGGCACAACGGCGCGAACGCGAACTTTCCCGCCGGAGCCCAGATCGCGCCGAGCCAGACCAAGGTGATCATTCTCGGCTGACTTCGGGAGGATCGAAATGGATTCCATGCTGGTCGGCGGCAGCATCGCGGCGGGCATCGTCGTCGTTCTCCTGCTGATGGACAAGGTGTTCTTCATGGATATCTGGGGGTTCGGACGTCGTCGGGCCGCCGCCGGGTTTGCCCAGGCAGCGGCGTCCGCCGGGCTGGAGCACCATGCGAAGGGCGCGCCCAAGCTCGGCGAGGCGCGAGGAGAGGTCAACGGCTTCCCCGTCCGGGTCGACGCCGATCAGGCCACGCTGGAGGTATCTCTCCAGTGCTCCGGTGACTTCCGCTTCACCTCGATCCCTTCGACCGAGCTACCGTACGCCCATCTGAAGCCCTTCGAGAGCGGTTCCGCGGCCTTCGACCGCCTGTTTCCGACCCGCGGCGTGGATCCGGAGACCGCCGAACGCCTGGCCGATCGGGGGCCTGCGTTCGATCGGGTCGCCTCGGCGGCAGCGGGGAGAGCGCGCTCGGTCAAGTTCGTGCAGCTGACGCCGACCGGGGTGCGCTGCAAGTACCGCTTCGGGAATTCCCGCTATCTACCCGCCGAGATGCTGGGCCGGCCGTTGCGCGACCTGGTGGCACTGGCCGCGGCGCTGGAAGAGGCCGTCGGTTCGTCGGGATCCGCCCCGGCGGATGCGGGCCCGGCGGATGCGGGCCATACCGAGACCGTGGCCTGACCGGTCCCGGCACGTCGCGCTATATTCTGGGTGCCGAAAGGGATAGGATCTGAGTGCCCTTGGCCCGTCCTCGAAAGGGAACCCCGGTAACCAGATGTCACTGAGCGGCAAGATCGGAAATTACGAGATCCTCGAGGAGCTCGGCCACGGGGCCATGGGCGAGGTCTACAAGGCCACCGACACCCGCATGTTCGGGCGCACGGTGGCGCTCAAGATCCTCTCCGACCGGCTCTCCAAGAACGAACAGGCCCGCACCCGCTTCGAGCGGGAGATCGAGGTGGTGGCCAAGTTCAACCACCCGAACATTGTCACGGTCTACGACTGGGGCGAGCACGAGGGCCGGGCCTACTTCGTGATGGAATTCATCGACGGGATGAGCCTGTCGACCCTGCTCCTCGACCGGGACCGGCTCAAGTTCGACGATCATGTGGAGATCGGCCGCCAGCTCTGCGACGCCGTCCAGTAC
>CAZBZH010000130.1:0-9591 GCA_964496265.1 uncultured Acidobacteriota bacterium
CTGGAAGCCCTGGGGTTTGCACCTAGTACGTCTGTCAAGAAACCGGTTCAAGACGATCCTCAGGGGGGATAAACGATGTATCGATGGGTACCTGCCCTGGCGCTCCTTTTGCTTTGGAACGCCGCCACCTTCGCCCAGATTCCGGTGGAGTACCGCATTACTTTCGACAGCGTCTGGAGCGAAGAGACGCATCCCGACGACTTCCCGTTCGACCCGCACTACTCGCCGCTGACCGGCACCGTGCACCAGCGCACCTCTTACTTGTGGGGCGACGGCCTGCTGGCCACCCCCGGCGTGGAACGGGTCGCCGAAACCGGCAACCGCAGCACCTTCGAGAGCGAGATGCAGGCCGAGGCCGCCCTGGGCCGCGCCTCCAGCTCGCTGATTCGTGGCGGCGGATTCGACTCGCCGGGCGTGATCTCGACCACCTTCGACGCCAGCCGCGAGTTCCCGCTGGTGACGCTGATCACCATGATCGCGCCGAGCCCCGACTGGATCGTCGGCACCGCCGGCGTCAAGCTGGTCCGCGACGGCCGCTTCCAGGATGACGTGGTGGTCTACATGTACCCGTGGGATGCGGGCACCGACAACGGCGCCAGCTACGAATCGGGCAACGCGCCGGCCAACCCGCACATGCCGATCTACCTGCTGACCGGCCATCCGGTCGAGGTCGACGGCGTGGTCCCCCCCTTCGGCACCTACACCTTCGAGATCCTCAACGTCGACGGCCTGCCGCCGTACGACGACACCGACGGCGACGGTCTGATCAACCTGCGTGAAGCGGAGATCGGTTCGAACCCGCGTCTGGCCCAGAGCGACTCCGACGGCAGCACCGACCTCAACGACAACTGCCCCACCGTCAACAACCCGCTCCAGACCGACAGCGACGGTGACGGCTTCGGCGACGCCTGCGACAACTGCCCGGCGATCGCCAACGCCAACCAGAACGATGACGACTTCGACCTGAGCGGCGACCTCTGCGACGTCGACGACGGTCTGCTGCACTTCACCGCCGGCGGCACCAACACCCTGAACTGGCAGGGGGACAGCAACTACACGACCTACAACGTCTATCGCGGCGAGCTGGCCGGGCTGCACTCCGGCGCCGACTACACCCAGGACCCGGCCCAGCACACCGATGCCGCCTCGTTCTGCGGCCTGAGCAACAACTCCCTGGCCGACAGCTTCACGCCGGCCAGCGGTGAAGCGGTGTTCTACCTGGTGACCGGCGTGGTCGCGGGCAGCGAGAGCCCCCTGGGACGGATCCAGAACGGGCACCCCCGGGTGACCACGCGCCCCTGCATGTAATCAGGGCCACTCACGTCGATCCCCTTCGACTCGAACCGGCGTGCAGTCCTCATGGGATGCACGCCGGTTCTTTTTCCATCACCGCCCGGGGGTCCGGCGACACCCGCGACAGCCCGAACTGCTCGGCGGCGCACACATTGAAACCCCGGGCGATCAGGTAGAAGGCGTCTCCCAGCGGCGGATCGGGCAGCAGCTCCTCGGCGGTACCCCCCTGGTAGCGCCCCAGACAGGCGGCCCGCTCAAAGTTCCCGTCCGCCCGCATCTCCGACAGCAACCCGTAGCGCATCTCGTAGTCCGGCTCCGGCGTCGCCGGACGAAAGCGCCAGCTCATCGGACTGTGCCCGGCGATCTCGATGAAGCAGTACTCGCTGTGCAGCTCCAGCTCGCCGATGCACGGCCCCTGATCGAAGCTCACCCCCTCGAGCACCACCTTGTGGGCGCGCGGCACCTGCTGCTCCAGGGCGAAGGTGCGCTGCCCCTCGTCGACCGGGATGTCCTGCTCCTCGAGCACCGAAACCCCTTGCTCGTCCTCGAAGCGCAGATCGATGCTCTCGAAGTTGTTCAGCAGCCAGCCGTTGCTCAGTCGGACCAGACTGATGGCGTGAGTGTTGGGCAGGGTCAGCGCGATCTCCGGCGCCGTGTCGTCGGCCGCCGAGCACCAGCTGTTGGAGGTCGCGGCGCTCCCGTCGGCGACCTGCTCGGGCCAGTAGCCGGCGGAGTAGAAACTGCTGGCCACGACCGCTTCGTAGTCCAGGGCCAGGTTGCGGCAGCGGGGCGCCGTGGCGGTGCACTGCTTGTCCGCGCCGCAGATACCGACGGCGATACAAGGAGAGGCGAAGGCGCAGTCGGCGTCCACGCTACAGGGGGCGTCGGCGCGGACCTCGATCTCGCTGATGCAGGGATCGTCGCTGCGCCAGGTTTCGCCGATGAAGGACAGCCGGCGTACGCCGCCGACCGCGGGGACCACCGGATGCACGATCGCCCCGGCGGTGAGCAAGACGCTGCCGGAGTCGTAGAGCAGCCCGCCGGCGGCGTTGCGTAACTCGAAGCGGCCGCTCTGGAAATCGTGGGTCAGCCAGGCGTTGTGGATCCGGATCTCGGAGATCCGCGCCGGATAGACCCACTCGACGTGCAGCGCCGGATTGGGGTCGCCGTCGGCGGAGCACCAGCTCGAGGTCACCCCGGGATCGCCGTCGATCGCCTTCGTCGGCAGGTAGCCCTGACTGTACGACGAGCTGGCCCAGGCCCGGGTCTCGATCGCCTGGGTCGGCGGGCCGCAAAGCCCGATACCGGGGCGGCAGATTCCGTCGTAGCCGCAGGTCTCGAGGCCGGTACAGGCCAGGCCGTCATCGCAATCGGCGTCGACGGCACAGGGCGAGGCCCAGGTGCCGAGGGCCGCCGCCCAGATCATCCCAGCCATCAACAAGCGCATCGCGTTCCTCCGCCGGCCCAACCAGAGCCTCGAGGAACAGACGCACACCGCGGCGACTCGCCTTCACGCCTGCAAAAGAAAAACGGCGGCGCTTCCCGCGCCGCCGTCTCTTCCGGCTTCTTGATCTGAGCTTTCGGGCTAGGCGCCGCCGCAGCCACGGGCCTTGGCCGCCCGCTCGACCTGCTCCAGGTACTTGCCCACGTCTTCACGGGGCTTGACCTGCTGGGCCCGGTTCAACAGGTCCCGGGCCTTGCAGTACTCGGATTGGCCGACCAGCAGCTGGGCCCGGCGAACCTTGGCGTCCGCCTCGTAGCCGTCGATGTTCTCGGCCCGCTCGTAATAAAAGAGAGCCTTCTCCGGCTGACCAGTGGCGTAGTGCTGGCCGAGCAGCATCAGCGTCTCGGCATCCAGCGGATCCAGCGCCACGATCTCCTCGAGCACCGAGATCATCTCGCCGCCGACCCCCTCGGCCACGGCGATGCGCGCCTCGACCTTGAGCAGATCCTTGCGCTGATCTTCCTCGAGCTTGCCGGCGTAGACATCCTTGATCCGGTAGAGCAGTTCCTTGGCCTGATCCATCGCGCCCCGCTGCTGCAGCCAGTTGACCCGCTGCACCGGTGCGTCCACCGCCTGCTCGTTGTCGAGCTCGATCGAGGCCAGGTAGGCGTTGGTTGCCAGATCCCACATGTTCTGGTTGACGTAGATGTCGCCGAGGGTCATCAGGCTCTCGGGGGTCGCCTTGCCCATGCGGCGCAGGATCTCGAAGTTCTGGGCGGCCATCAGCGGCTGCTCGTTGCCGATGAACGCGTTGGCCTGGAGCAGCCAGAACTTCTCGGCGTCGGGATACTGGGAGACCAGCTCGTTGGACAAGGCGATCGCCTCTTCCCACTTGCTCTGCTTGAGCAGCGCCTGGGCAAGGCCCTGCTTCCAATCGAGGGTCCCCGGCTGGAACAACAGCGCCTGGCGGAACGCCGACTCGGCCGAGATGTGCTGCCCTTCGGACTGATACCCGTAGCCCAGCAGGCCGTAGGTCAGGCCATCGCCGCCACCGAGCTCGATGACCCGGCTCAGATGCCCGACCGCTTCCTTGAAGCGATTGTTCTGTACGTAGACCAGACCGACGGTGCGATGGGCCCGCATGAAGCTGGGGAACTTGGCCAGCGCCGACTCGTAGCTCTCCAGCGCCTCTTCCTGCTTGTCGAGCTGCACGTAGATCGAACCGAGGGTGAAGTCGAGCAGGGCGCTGGTGCCGGCCGGGTCGGCGTCGATCGCCGCCTTGAGCTGTTCCGCGGCCTTCGCGGGGTTCGCCTTCTCGCCGGTCTCGTTGTTGTCCTGCATCAGGGTCAACACGTTGCGCAGGGTCTCCCGATCGGTCTCGCTGACATCGGGCTCGACCTCGGCCTGACGCTTGAACTGCTCGTCGAACTGCTTGGCGAAGTTGGGGTCGGACCACAGGTCGAGACCGGCCTGGTTCCGCTCGGTGGGCCGGCTCAGACCGTCACCGACGAGGTCCAGGGCCTGCTTGTTCTGCTCGAGCAGTTCCTCGGGGGTCAGTTGCTCCCCCTCGACCTCGGTGCCGTCCTTCCGGGCCCGGCGTGCGGCGCGCTCCGCCTTCTTCTTGGCCCGTTCGGCCTCGCGCTCGGCCCTCTTCCTGGCCTTCTCCGCCTCACGCTCTGCCTTTGTCCTGGCCTTGTCGTCCTCCTCGCCGTCCTCGTCGTCGGCGTCATCACCCTCTCCGTCATCATCGGGATCGGTGGCAGGAGCAACCGGATCGGCATCCGTCGACGGGGCGGCGTGGGCTCCAGCCGCAGCCAGTGCCGCCGTGGCGGGCACGCACAACAGCGCCATCATCAGCGCCAGCGCGAGGAACAACTTGGCGAAAGACTTCAACATGACTCAGGTCCTCTTGCGAGCCGAAGGCCCGCGACGAACTAGCTCGGCAACTGGAAGGTGACCGGGATGCGCATCTTGAAGCGCACCTTCTTGCCACCACGGGTCCCGGGCTCGAAACGCCACTGCCTGACGGCATCCGTGGCCAACTTGTCGAACACCGGGTTGGTCGACTGGGTCACCCTGGGATCGCTTACCCGTCCGTCGGTTCCCACCTGGAACACGACGTACACGACCCCTTCCTGCTTGGTCTTGATCAGATCGGGCGGATAGTTCGGCTGACGCTGGAACACGATGCGCGGGCGTTGGTCCAGCTGGGCGGCGGAGAAGATGTCCTCCACAGAGCCACCCGCATCGCCGACCACGTCCTTGAGGAAGCTCGCCACATCGAAGCTACCCGCGCCGCCCCCCGCGTCCGGGTTCAGGGCCAACTCCAGCTGACCCAGGTCCAGCGGTTGCGTCTGGGGCTCGAACTCCGGCTCGGGCTCCGGTTCGGGCTCCTCCTCGGGCGGCTCTTCTTCGGCCATCTCGACTTCCGGAGGAGGGTCGATGGTCGCCGCGTCGACGCTGGTCACGGTCGTGTCCTTGACCAGCTCTCCCAGGGTCTGCATCAGCGGCAGCACCAGGAAGACCAGCAGGGTCGCCACCAGCGCCAGCACCACCGACGAGGTGTGCTGGAACAGACGCTTGATGAAGCTCTTCTTCTGGTCCATCGCGGCCTCTAGTTGCGCTTGGTCGCCAGGGAAACCTGGGTGGCACCGGCCAGCTTGGCCTCGTCGAGCACCCGGGCGAACAGCCCGGTCATCGCCTGATCGTCAGCCTGGATGATCACGGGGAGATCTTCCTTGGCGGTCATGCGTTTGACCAGCGGGCGTACTCCGGTGACACCGATTTCGCGGCCGCCGTAAACCACCTTTCCGTCGGCGGTCACCGCCAGCAGGATGCTGTTCTTGTCGAGCTGGGCGGCCGAAGCAGCCTGCGGCTTGTTGACCTCGATACCGGTCTCGTCGACGAAGGTGGTGGTCACGATGAAGAAGATCAGCAGGATGAAGACGCAGTCGATCAGCGGCGACATGTTCACCACTTCGCCTTCGTCCTCTCCCTCGAACATCGATCGAAAACGGCTCATGCTCAGGCTCCCTTGGGCATCGCTTCCTGGTCACGTTTGTAGACGTGCTGAGCGCATGCACACTCCAGGTGCTGAAGGAACGCGTCGTAGGCTTCGGCCTGACGCTGGAGTCGGTACTGGAAGAACACGCCGACAAGCGCAATGACCAGACCGGTCTCGGTGGTGACCAGCGCTTCGGAGATCCCGGCCGCGATCTGCTCCATGGTCTGATCGCCGCCGGAGCCGCCGGCCAGCCCCTTGAAGGTGGTCAACATCCCGGTCACCGTGCCGAGCAAACCGAGCAGCGGCGCGGTGCCGACCGCCCGTTTCATGAAGCGAAGTTCGCGGACGAACGGAGCGATCTCACTGGAGCGCAGTTCGCTGAAGCGCACCGTCATGTCCTTGAGATTGTCGGCATCCATCACGTAGCGGATCAGCCGGCCGATGGCACCCTTGCGCTTGCTCTCGTCGGTGATCCAGGGGCGCCACTTCTTTTCGGGCATCGACTTGAATCCGCTGGCGCGCAGGCCGAACCAGATGTTCAGCCCCACGACGAACAGGATGAAACTGTTCACCGCCAGGGCGATCATCGCCCACCCACCCTGCAGCCAGATGTCGATGGCGCGCTCGCCGAGCGTACGCAACTGTTCGATCACCGCTTCCATCGTCTAGTGGTCCGGGCCCTGAGGCTGCGGAATCGCCTGGGCTCCTACCGGAAGCGGAGCGCCGTGCCGAACGCCATCGGCCTCACCGCCGGCCGGATCCGCCTGGGCACCGCCGGCACCCCCCATCATCACGCCCTGCATGTCGGCAACGCCGAGATGCAGGCGGTTGAGGAAGCGCACCGCGGTCTTCTCCATGCCGTCGATCACCCGGCGCGCCCGGCGCGAGAGGTAGGCGTAGAGCAGGAGCGACGGGATCGCGACCACCAGGCCGAACTTGGTGGTAATCAGCGCCTCGGAGATACCGCCCGACAGGGTCTTGGCGTCGCCGGTGCCGAACACGGTGATCATCTGGAAGGTCGAGATGATGCCGGTCACGGTGCCGAGCAGACCGAGCAGCGGGGCCGCCGCGGCGGCAACCTGCACGAAGGGCAGGAAACTGTTGAGCCGCAGCCGGGTCTCGAGGGTCTGCTCGTACATCACCTCTTCGACCAGTTCCTTGGGTTCGCGGATGTGCTCGACGCCCGCCTTGAGCATCTCACCGGTCGGCCCGGAGATGTCGCCGACTAGCCCCTCGGCCTTGGAGTAGTCCTTGGCCTTGACCGCTTCGAGCAACGAATCGACCCGTCTGTTCGAGGGGGTGCGCACCAGCATCAACTGGCCCAGCTTGATCAGGGCGACCAACAGCGCCGAGGCCGCCAGCAGGATGATCGGGTACATGACCACCCCACCCTTCTGGAACTCGGCCAGCAGGCCCTCGTCGATGGTCTCCATGGTGATGGCGTTACCCAGGCTGGGATCGAAGGGCAGCGTCCCCGAGCCGGACTGCAGCAGCGCCGCGATCGACTCGCCGTGGGCCTCGTCCTTGAGGATCTGCATGTTCGGCTCCAGGGAGCCGGTCTGCTGGATCGCCAGGCCGGCCTCGGAGCCGTCCTTGGTGCGGAACACGGCCACCGGCCCGACCAGGCCGAAGGTCACGTCCTTGATCAACCCACCCTCGCCGACAGCGGTGCCCTCGAAAGACTCTCCGCCCAGCAGACCTTCCAACCGGTCGATCGACATCTCGATGGCGTCGGTCTGGGCGCGGAAGACCTCGGCAGGGGTCAACTCGCTGTCGTCGAAGGCGTCGCGGGCACTCTCCAGCGTCTCCGCGTAGCGCTGCAGCTCCGAGATATGCACCTGGGACTCGACATTGCGCAGGTACTCGCCCAGCAGGTTCTCCAGGTAGCGGTTGGACTCCCGACGGGAGTCGAGTTCCTTGGTCAGGTTGGTCAGATCGAGGGTCTGCAGGTCGAGCTCGGCGCCGACCTCCTCGAACTGCCTGCGTACCCGGGTCAACTCGTTCTCGCGCTCACCGAGGCGGCGATTCATCGGGATCTTCTCGCCGGCGATCTGCTTACGCAGGTCGGCCAGCTCCCGGGTCGCCTTGTCCAGGTCCTGCCTGGCCTTCTGGGCCGTGTCGGTCAGCGTCCCGTCCTGGGCGGCCACGCCGGAGACTCCGAAGGCCAACAGCAACGCGAGGACGATTCCACCGGTTTTGAAGTTCATGATCGGCTTGCTCCCCGTCATTGGATCGTCACCGGCAGCGGCACGAACGCCGGCTGGGCCTCGTCGTTGAGGATTTGGAGCGTCAGGAGCACATCCGACGCCAGGTCGTTGTTCTCGGTCCAGACCCAGCCGTCATCCCCGGGCCGGCCGGTGCCCGCAATGGTGCCGGTCGAGTTGGCGAAGAACGCCTGGCCCAGGCCGACGTAGATCACGCTGACCTCGGCGGAGCTACCGCTTTCCAGCTCTCTCAGCTCCGACACCACGAGGATGTCGTTGTTGAACTTGTTGACCTGGTTCAGGATGCCGAGCACGTTCTGGTAGCGAACCGCCAGGCTCAACTCGGTGGCCGCCGGGTCCGCGGGAATCTGTCGCTCCAGGCGCTCGACCTGATCTCTCACCGGGGCGGGCAGCCGCTTGAACAGCGCCTTGGTCTTGCGCTCGATGGTCGCGATTGACGCTTCGAGGGAGGAGGTCGCCGCTTTCAGCTGGCCGGTCTTGACCTCGAGATCGCGCTTCTGCTTGCGCGTCTCCCACAGGCCTTCCTTCGATTCCTGGATCCGGCCTTCGAGGGACGAGATCTCACCGTCGACCAGCGAGATGCGCTGCTCGAGCACGTCCTTGCCCAGGCTCCAGTCCTTCTTCTCCTTGGAGATCAACTGCTGCATCTCGACCCACTTGGAGACGAGATCGCGGGTGTTCTCCAGGGGGGAGTCCTCGGCCCAGGCCGAACCTCCGGCCGTGACGCCCGCAACCGCGAGCAACAGGCCTACCCTGACGACGAACTTGAACATTCCGAACTCCTACGTTGGCCGCGGACCTACCAACTGAAACCGACACCGAGGCTGAACTCCCGCGCGGTCGGACGTTGGGTGCGCAGGAACTGCGCGCCATCCGACGTCTGGGTCCACCCTTCGAAGGGCACGTCCACCCCTTCCGGGGTGCGGAACACCGAGAGCTGCTGCTCCCGGGTGACGTTCTTCAGCTTGAGCGAAAACGAGAAATGCTTCTTGAAGCGCTGACGAAAGTTGAGATCGAAGCGCTTGAAAGACAGATTGAATACGTTGGGCCGGGCGCCCTCCTGACCTCGCGCCGCGCCGGTAAGCAAGGTTTCGCCGATCACGTTGTAGAACAGCGAAACCGTGGTTCCCGAGCGGTTGTTGTCGTAGGTCACGTTGGCGTTGAACAGATACTCGGGCTGGCCCTGGAGGCGCCGGGTCTCCTGGCGGATGCCGAAGTCGCCCAGAGACTCCTGTTCGTCCAGGGGCACGTCCACCTCGGAATCGAGGGAGGTGAAGTTGATGCCGACCGAGAAGTTGTCGAGCAGATCGCTGAACAGGCCGAGGTCGGAGCGGGACTCGAACTCCCAACCCTCGACGCGGCCCGACGGATAATTGATCGGCTGCACCAGGTCTCGACCGCCGACGGTAAAGCTGATCAGCTCGATCGGATCGGTGATTTCCTTATGGAACACGCTGAAGGCCAACACGCGGCCGGCCGAGGGGAACCACTCCCAGCGCAGGTCGGCGTTCTCGATGTCCGACAGCCCCAGTTCGGGGTTTCCGGTGAACTCGTCGCCGTCGAGGAATTCGATGGTCGCCACCGGAGCCAACTCGCGGAAGGTCGGGCGGGCGATGGTCCGGTTC
>CAZBZH010000131.1:0-9586 GCA_964496265.1 uncultured Acidobacteriota bacterium
ATCAGGTGCACCGGATTGAAGAAGTGCATGCCGACGACCCGCTCGGGGTGGCGAGCCACCGCCGCGATCTTGCTGATCGGCAGCGACGAGGTGTTGCTGGCCAGCAGCGTATCGGGAGCGGTGACCTCGCTCAGGGCGTTGAAGATCTTGCGCTTGAGCTCCAGGTTTTCGGGCACCGCCTCGACCACCAGCTGCGCCTTGGCAGCGGCGGCGTTCAGGTCGGGGGCACCGCTGAGGTTGGCCAGGGTGGCATCCCGCTGCTCCTCGGTGACCTTGCCCCGGTCGATCCCCTTCTGCAGGTTCCGGGCGACCGCGTCGAGCCCCTTCTGGATCGCGGACTCGTCGACGTCGTGGAGGGCGGCCTTCATGCCGCAGGCGGCGGCGACCTGGGCGATGCCGTGGCCCATGGTTCCCGCGCCGATGATCACAATGCGTTCGATGGCGGACATGCCGGGACTCCTTCGTTGCCGGATCGGCGACGATAGCAGAAAATCGGGCCATGCTGTTCGTTCCGCTGCTGCTCCTGATGTTCCTGCTCGTGGCCGGTGGGGTGTGTCTTCAGCGCGCCCGGGAGGTCCGTTGGGACGGCTTCGCAGAGCGCGCGGACGAGATCTCCCGTCAAGGACGCCGGATTCTCGTGTTCACCGCTCTCGGGTCTGCCTGCGCGGCAATCATCTGCGTCGCCGGATGGGGGCGTGAGGGCTTGCTCGCCGTGGCCTGGTTCGGGTGGCTTGGAATCGCCTTCAGCGTCGTACTGGTCGGCCTGGCGGGTGCCCTGACCCTGCTCCGCGCGGCCCGTTTCGAGGCCGACTCGGACCGAGAGATGGCCCGCCGGCTGAGCTACCAGGGGGGCATGTGGCTGGCGGCGGTCACCCTACCCTGGGGTACCGCGCTCGCCGTGGTCGCGGCCACCCAGGAAGTCAGGCTGACGGCGTCGATCACCGCGGCGGCGCTGCTGATTTGCGGGTGGACCGCCCTCCTGGCCGCTCTGACCCGCAAACCCCTCAGCGTCGGGCGCGCCGCGGCGAGGCTCTACTTCGTGGCGCTGGTGATCGTGGTGTTGCTGAACACCACCATGAGGTACTCCCCCGCCCGGCTTCTGAACGATTCCAGCCCGGCCACGCCCGGGCTCCAGGAGGCGGTGGGAACCCAGGATCCGGCCGGGAGCCACCTGCTAGACTAGACGGTCCTACACACCAAATTCGAGCAATCGTAGACAGGAGAGTTTGAGCATGGCTGCCAAGCAGTTCGGGCAACTGGCCGTGATCGGGGCCGGGAACATGGGAAGCGGTATCGCCCAGAAGATGGCCACCGAGGGCTTCGAGGTCCTGATGGTCGATCTCAACGAAGAGGCGGTGGCCCGCGGCCTGGGCATCATCGAGAAGACCCTGTCCGAGGGGGTCGAGCGCAAGATCTTCAAGCCCGAGCAGGCCGAGGCGATCAAGGGCCGCGTCCAGGGCACCGCGGACTGGACCCGGCTGGCCGGCGTCGACCTGGTGGTCGAGGCGGTGTTCGAGGACGAGCAGGTCAAGCTCGACGTGTTCAAGCGCCTCGACGAGGTCACCCGGCCGGACACGATCCTGGCGACCAACACCTCCTCGCTTTCGGTGACCAAGCTCGCCGCCGCGACCAAGCACCCCGAGCGGGTCATCGGCCTGCACTACTTCTACCACCCGGCCAAGAACCGGCTGGTCGAGGTCATCCCCGGCGAGAACTCCAACCCGGATCTGGTCGCCGCCGCCTGGACTCTTCAGGAGCAGATCGGCAAGACCCCGATCTGGTCCACCGACGATCCGGGCTTCGTGGTCAACCGCTACTTCGTCCCCTGGCTCAACGAGTCGGTGCGGCTGCTCGAAGAGGGCGTCGCCGACATCCCGACCATCGAGGCGGCCTGCAAGAAGACCTTCGGCGTGGGCATGGGCCCCTTCGAGTTGATGAACGTCACCGGCGTGCCGATCGCCCTGCACTCGGCCGAGACCCTGGGCAAGGAGTTGGGCGCCTTCTATGCGCCGGCCAAGAAGCTGGCCGAGCAGGTGGCGAGCAAGGAGAACTGGTCCCTCGACGGTGACGCCGACGAGAGCAAGTTCGCCGCCGTCGAGGAGCGGATGCTCGGCGTGATCTTCTACGTCGCCGCCGCGCTCTGCGACGAGAAGGTCGGCACCATCGAGGACACCGACATCGGCGCCCGGGTCGGCCTGCGCTGGCCCAAGGGCCCGTTCGAGATGATGAACCGCTACGGCGTGGACAAGGCGCGTAGCGCCGTCAACGGCGTCTGCGACCGCTGGGACATGAAGATGCCGGCGACCCTGGCCGATCAGGCCGCCAAGGGTGGGCCGTTCCACTTCGAGCTGGTCAAGAGCGATGTGCGCGACGGCGTGGCGTACCTCACGATCAACCGCCCCGACGCGATGAACGCGCTCAACGAGACGGTGGTCGGTCAGCTCCACGACGCCTTCAAGGCGGCGGCGGCCGACGACGCGGTCAAGGGCATCGTGATCGGCGGCGCGGGTAAGGGCTTCATCGCCGGCGCCGACATCCGCTTCTTCGTCAAGAACATCGAGGCCAAGGATCTCGACCGCATCGTCCGCTTCACCGAGCAGGGCCAGCAGATGCTGCGTGAGATGGACAACTGTTCCAAGCCGGTCGTTGCGCGGATGCACGGCCTGGCTCTCGGCGGCGGCCTCGAGCTGGCGCTGGCCTGCGACTACATCGTCGCCTCGGACAAGGCGGTGATGGCGTTCCCCGAGACCGGCATCGGCATCTACCCGGGTCTGGGCGGCACCCAGCGTCCCAGCCGGCGCATCGGCGTCGGCCTGACCAAGTGGATGGTCTTCACCGGACAGATGATCTCGGCCAAGCAGGCCGAGGCGATCGGCCTGGTGGACAAGACCGTCAGCGCCGACCGGATCGACGCGGCGGTGCTCGAGTGCATCGCCCGGGGCCCGGTGACCGAACGGACCGTCCAGGTCCCGCCGGCGGACTTCGTGCCGCTGTCGGAGCTGTTCGAGAAGAACCCCGCCGACGCCCTGCGGGAAGGCCGGGTCGACACCGGCGGCGACGCCAAGCTGCAGAAGACCGTGGGCAAGATCGCCCACAAGGCGCCGATCGCCCTGCGGCTCGCCGGCGAGATGATCGAACAGGGCGCCAAGGGCTCGCTGGAAGACGGCCTGGCGATGGAGCTCGGCAAGCTGACCGAGATCTTCGCCACCGAAGACGCCTACGAAGGGCTCTCCAGCCTGGGACGCCGGCGGCCTGAGTTCCACGGACGCTGAGTTTGTCCGAGGAGCCCAAACCGGACCTGCTCGACCAACTGGTCGACGGGCTTGCCCGGGCGCTGGACGCCCTGGGGCTGAACGGAAGCCGGCTGCGCTGGCAGTGGCGCCGCAAGCGCCGTGAATGGAACGAGGCCCGGGTCCGCAACTCGGTGATGATGCGCTCGGCAAAGGCCAAGCACAAGATGTGCCGGTCTTGCCGGGCGCTGATGCCCCGGGATGCCACCACCTGCCCCGAGTGCGAAGCGGACATGAGCACGGTCCGCGCGCCGAGCACCGGGCGGCTGCTCTCCAACATCTTCCCCGGCGTGACCGGCACCACCTCGCTGCTGCTGCTGGTCAACTGCGTGCTGTTCGTCCTGATGACGATGAACGCGATCACCTCGGGAACCGGCGGCGGGCTGTCGCTGCTGTTCAGCTTCCCCTGGGAGGTCAGCGTCCGCTACGGATCGGGAAGCGGCCTGCTGGCCTTCGCCGACGGAGAATGGTGGCGGGTCATCACCGCCATGTTCCTCCACGGCGGGCTGGTCCATTTCGGTTTCAACTCGATGGCGCTTCTGAGCCTCGGGCCGATCATGGAATCGGAGTACGGCACCGAGCGTTTCTGGGTCGTCTACCTGGCCTCGGGCATCGTGGGCAACCTGGCGCACATGGCCACGTCGGGACCGGGGGTCGTCGGGGCGTCGGGCGCCCTGTGCGGGCTGATCGGCCTGTTGATCGCCTTCGGCACCCGGGTCCGCACCCAGGCGACCGCCCACCTCAAGGCGGCGATGATTCGCTTCGCCTTCATCATGGTGGTGATCAGCCTGATCCCCGGCGTCAGCTGGAAGGCCCACTTCGCCGGCTTCGCCTGCGGCTACCTGCTGGGCTGGGTCGTGCCCAACGGACAGTTCCGCAGCAAGGCCCAGGCGACCTTCTGGCAGCTGGTCTCCCTCGCCGGGGTGATCCTGGTGCTCTACTGCTTCTACGAGATCAGCGTCCACGGCGCCGACGTGTTCGAGCGCTACGGCATCTGATCGGAAAGGGTGCCCATGAGCCTGAGGATCGGACTGGCCGGACTCGGCGTTCACGGCGCGCGCTACGCCAACCACCTGCTGGCCGGCGATGTCCCCGGAGCGAAGCTGACCGCGGTCAGCCGTGCGGATGCGGACAAGGGCCGGGCGTTCGCCGCCGAACACGGCCTGAGCTTCATCGCCGATCCCCACGAACTCGCGGCATCCAGCACGATCGACGCGCTGATCCTGGTGCTGCGCCCCGACCTTCACGCCCCGGTCAGTGAGGCGGCGCTGGCGGCGGGGAAGCCGGTGCTGGTCGAGAAGCCGATGGCCTGCGACGTGGCCTCGGCGGAACGGATGGTCGCGGCGGTCGAGCAGAGCGGCGTGCCGCTGATGGTCGGTCAAACCCTGCGCTTCGACGCCGTGGTCCGTGCCCTGCGTGAACGCATCGAGGACCTGGGGCCGTTGCGCACCGTGGCGATCAACCAGCGCTTCGAACCTTCCCCCCGAGCCTGGCTCGACCGGCCGGGTCCCGGCGGCATCCTGCTCAACACCGGGGTTCACGGGTTCGACCTGATCCGCTTCCTCAGCGGAGCGGAGCCGGAGTCGATCATTGCCGAGCTCGGGCATCATCACACCCGGGACACCGACGACCAGTTCGCCGCGGTGATGCGGCTGCAGCCGGGCAACCTGCTGGCGACCCTGGACAACACCCGGGCCACCTCGGGACGCTCCGGGCGGATGGAGATCGTGGGCGAACGAGGCCAATGGGTCGGCGATCACATCCATCGCACGCTGTTCCGGCTGGACGGCCGGGAACTCGAGAACCACGGCCCGGTGCCCCCCTCCCCGACCATCGTCGAGGCGCTGCGGCACTTCGTCGACTGCGTCCGGCGTCAAACGCCATTTCTGGTCGACGCGCGGGATGGCCTGGCGACCGTACGCCTGGTCGACGCGGCCCAACGCTCCGCCGACCGCGGAGAGCGGATCTCCCTCTAGCGCCAGAGCTCGGGAATCCGCTCACGCAGTGTGTCGCGCACCCGGCGGAACGCGTCCAGCCGCTCACCGGGGTCCTCGACGCCAGCCGGGTCGGGCAGGCCCCAGTCCTCACGCGCAACATCGCCGGGAACCACCGGGCAGACCTCCTCGGCGCAGAGGGTCACGATCAGGTCGACCTCCCGGTAGGGCACGTCGTCGACCGACTTCGAATGCTGCCCGTCGATCTCGATGCCGATCTCTCGCAGCACCTCGATCGCCTCGGGACGCACCTGAGTCGGCGCCGAGCCGGCGGAATAGACGGTGACCCCTTCGGGTGCCAGCGCGCGCGCAATCCCCTCGGCCATCTGGCTTCGTGCGGAGTTGGCGACGCAGAGAAACAGGACGGAGCGCATGAGTTTTCCTTGGTGTGGTGTGCGGTTTGTGGTGTGCGGTTTACGCCGCTGCGGCATCAACGAAACAAGTGTCGCTGAAATTGTCGTCCCTGAAAATGGAAAGGGCTCCGATCTCTTGCGAGAACCGGAGCCCTTGATCGGTTTCAGTGGCGTTGGGTGACCCCGTATCCTGAGGTCCGAACCGCTACTGACTCTGAAGGGACCCTAACGGGACGCCACCTCCGCGCGACCTACGATATGACTGTCCACTTGGATCACCTCCCTTTCCGGGCGTGTAAGACATCGAAGGGACCCAACCCTTCCGGCCTTGAGGCCGCCCGAAGCCCCGGTCGACCGCCGTGAGTGACGCTCACGGAACTCCTATTAATCGTGTGTCAACCGACAAGGTTTGTCAATCGTCTTTCTTGTAAGTTTTAGGCAAGCGCACCGCAAGCAACGCGGCCGTCGCGAACAACGCGAGGATCGCGGAAGAAAGAAACGCGACCTGGCTATCGAAACGGGACCACAGCACACCGAACAACACGTTGGCCGCAAGCGTCAGCAAACCGACCGTGAGGTGATACCAACCGAAACCGGTTCCGGCGTGACTCGTCGAAACCAACGTGGAGACGAGCGCTCGTTCGGCGCCGCCGGTCAAACCTCGATGGGCACCATAGAGCAGGAACAACGCCCAGATCGCCCACACGTCGGAAACGAAAGCGAACGCCGCGTAAACCAGCGCGTGCACGAGCCAACCGATCGCGATCACCGGACGGCGGCCGACACGGTCGGCGAAGCGTCCTCCGTAGAGCGACGCGATCGCCTTCACGCCATGCATCGCCATCCAGAGCAACGGCAGGGTGTAGAGCGAGGTCTCTCCCCCGGCGCGCAGCAGCAGGAACGCGTCGCTGGCGTTGCCCAGAGTGAACAGCGACAGCGGAATCAGAAACGTCCTCAAGGCACGACGCTCGCCGACATTCATGTCGGCAACGGGAGCTGCGGGCTCCGTGGCAACCGCGACGGCGGTCCGGGGTTCGCGCACCCCGAACAGCAGCACCGCGACCGCTAGCGCCCCCGGAATCGCGCTGAGCGCGAACACCAACCTCAGGTCCTCGGACCAGAGGGTCAACACAGCCACCGCCAGCAACGGGCCGATCACCGCGCCGACATGATCCATGGCGCGGTGAAGCCCGAAGGCGGCGGCCCGCTGTTCCACCGGCGTCACCGCGGCGATCATCGCGTCGCGGGGGCTGGAGCGCAGCCCCTTGCCGATGCGGTCGGTGAAACGGACGGCGAGGACGTGGAGGGGAAGCGCGGCCAGCGCCAGCAGCGGCCGCGCGAAGGCGGAGAGGCCGTAGCCCGCGAGCACCAGGGGGCGGCGCCTACCGCTACGATCGGCCAGACGGCCGGAGACCAGCTTGAGGATGCTGGCGGTGGCCTCGGCGATGCCCTCGATCAGGCCCAGGGTGGCGGCGCCGGCGCCTATCGTCACGGTCAGAAACGCGGGGAGCAGGGGCAGCGCCATCTCCGACGCCGCGTCGGTCAGCAGGCTGACCAGCCCGAGCAGAACGACTTCACGCCCGATCCGGGGCCGCCCCGATACTCCCATGCGACTCGACGCTCAGGTTAGTCGCGCTTGGTGATCTCGATCAGGTGGTAGCCGAACTGGGTCTTGACCGGTCCGTGGACCTCGCCGACCGCTTCCTTGAACACCACCTCGTCGAACTCGCGGACCATCTGACCCGGCATGAACTCACCGAGGTCTCCGCCGCGCTGGCCCGAGGGGCACTTGGAGTGCTGCTTGGCGAGGTCGGCGAAGTCGGCGCCTCCCTCGATCTGGGTCTTCAGGGACTCGCAGGCATCGCTGGTCTCCACCAGGATGTGGCGGGCTTGGGCTTTCATCGGGAACTCCTCGAAATCGTTTGGTCGGACGCGTGTATTCGCGTACCCAGAGGATATCAGGGAACGATCACCTGCGGCAGGAGGCGGACCTTGCGCTCTTCCCGTCCCGAGCGAATGGTCAGCTCCGTCGGCTCGGTGTCCTCCTTGCGGAAGTCTCCCGCCGAGACACAGCCCCGTTCGTAGACCGGGGTCCCGTCGATCGCGAGGCTCACGGCGCCGAGGTCCCGCCCCGCCTCGTCCGCCGGCGATCCGGGCTCGACCCGGAAGATCTCGAAGCCGGCGTCGGTCGGCTTGACCGCGTAGCCGCTGCTCCGCACCGGGGGAAAGGCGATCGGCTCCGAGCCCGAGGGTTCGATCCGGATCTCCCGGGCCTGCTTGTCGAAGGTCCAGATGAAGCGGGAGAGCACCTTGGCACCGAGCAGCCGCGCGCCGTTCTTGCGCAGGGCGACGGTGGGGCGCTCGAGATCCAACGGCCCCAGCGGATAGCTGGTCGCCGAACGCCCCTGCCGGTTGAGCACGATCTCGCTGTAGCGCACCGAGGCGGAGACGACCCGGGGCTCGACCTCCCAGTCGACCGGATCCGCGTTCCGTAGCTTGATCCCCCCGGCATAGCCGGAATCGACCAGGACCGGGACCTGTTCCTCGCCGATATCCAGCGAGAAGAACGGCCGGGTCTTGCCGATGTCCCGCAGCACCGTTTCGTTCTGGCCGCGCAGACTGCGGTCGGTGGAGATGCGTACCCGCTCGCCGGGGTAATCCAGCTGCAGCAGCATCTTGGTGAACACCGCGTGGCCGAGGATGCCGTCGATCTCCGCCCCGAGAGCCCGGCTCAGGTGGTCCATGTCGTGGACGTAGACCTTGAGCTTGTTGACCTGGAGCGGACCGATGGTGCCGCGGCGCAGGGTCGTCCTGTTCTTGCGGGGCCGCTTGCCGAACACCCGTTCCAGCGCGTCGGGGTCGACCGACGTGTTCCAGGCACCGGTATCGAGGATCAGACGCAGCACGTCCTCTTCGCCGTCGCCGTCGCCGAAGGAGAGCGGAACGATCCAGAGGCCGCGGCAGGTCTCCGATGGGAGGTCCTTCCATTCCCCGGCCTGAACGGGACTTGCGACTAGACCGCCGAGGGCGAGGGTGCCGACGGTCAGAACGACGGCGACGAACACACCAATTCGATGGTGAAAACAACGCACGGGAGGCCCCTCCACAGCTTCAATGCTCGCTGGAGATAACAACTCCCGAGCCGGTTGGGTTGCCAGCAAATCCTCGCAGCGCCCGCTCTGAGGCTAGTTGAAGGTGTCGCAGACGTCGATATCGCCGCTCTGGAAGCCCCGGGCGAACCAGGTCATGCGCTGCTCCGACGAACCGTGGGTCCAGGTCTCGGGGACGGTGTAGCCCTGGGACTGCTTCTGCAGGGTGTCGTCGCCGATGGCCGAGGCCGCCCGCAACCCCTCCTCCAGGTCTCCCGGTTCCAGCAGGTTGCGATCCCGCTGGGCGTGATGCGCCCAGACTCCGGCCAGACAATCCGCCTGAAGCTCTTGCTTGACGGAGAGTTGGTTGCCCTGGGACTTGCTGACCATCTGGCGTTGGCGATGGACATGCTCGCTGATGCCCAGCAGGTTCTGGATATGGTGCCCGACCTCGTGGGCGATCACGTAGGCCTGGGCGAAGTCACCGGGGGCACCGAAGCGGCGCTCCAGCTGATCGAAGAAGGACAGATCCAGATAGACCTTGCTGTCGGCGGGACAGTAGAACGGGCCGACCGCCGCCGAGTTGTAGCCGCAGGCCGAGGAAACGGCGCCGGTGAACAGCACCAGCCGCGGCTCCTGGTAGCGGCGGCCCCGCTCGGCGAAGACCCGGTTCCAGGTGTCCTCGGTATCGGCCAGGACCGTGGAGGCGAACTGCCCCAGTTCGTCGTTGGGAGCGCTGGTCGGCATCTCCCGCTGGGGCGCGGCCACCTGCCCGCCCTGTTCCAGACCGCTCACGATCTGCAGCACCGCGGCCGGGTCGACGCCGAGGAAATAGGCGGCCAGCAGGGCGATGACCAGCC
>CAZBZH010000132.1:0-9524 GCA_964496265.1 uncultured Acidobacteriota bacterium
GGGGAACACCACCGCCACGGAAAAGCGGCCGTCCTTGCCGGTGACCGCCTCGTCGAACAGCGGCGTCGCACCCTTGGCGTCGAAGCGCCACTGGAACGAGACCGACACGCCGGCAACCGGCTCACCGGCGGCGTCGCGGACGACCCCCTCGACCCGGCTCGAACGCAGATCCGCGGGATCGCTGGCCCAGACGGGGAGAACCATCGCCAGCAGCAACAACGCGGCGGCAGCCTGGACCATGGTACGGAATCGACCGATAGACACCTGAGTACCCATAACCGTGAAGATTCGACCATCCACGGGTGAAAGCAAGTCAGTTTTGGCGGAGCTAGAATACCCGCCTGGTACCCCTAGAAATGGTCGTTGTTTTCTGGAGTTCTCATGTCGACTCGCCGCCCTGCCCTGCTGTCCTGCTTGCTCACCGCGCTGCTGTTCGCCGCGCTGTTGCCCGCGGCCGCCTTCGCCGAAGACCGGCGCCCGCTGACCGTCGATGACCTGTGGGCGATGCAGCGGGTCGGCAGTCCCGCGCTCTCGCCCGACGGATCCAGAGTGGTCTTCACCCTTTCGACCTACTCGATGGACGAGAACAAGGGGGACACCAACCTGTGGATGGTGCCGACCTCCGGCGGCGAACCCCGGCAGCTGACCTGGAACAAGGGCTCGGACTCCAGCCCGGCCTGGAGTCCCGACGGCACCCGCATCGCCTTCATCTCGAAACGGGGTGACGGACCGAGTCAGCTCTACCTGTTGCCCCTCAGCGGCGGTGAGGCGCGGCCGTTGACCGAACTCCCCGTCGGCGTCAGCAATCCCCGCTGGCTCAAGGACGGCAAGCGCATCGCCTTCCTCGCCTCGATCTGGACCGACCTGGGGACCGACTGGGAAGCGACCGAGAAGCGGGTCAAGGAACGCAAGGACGACAAGGTCGGCGTCAAGATCAGCGACAACCGGCTGGTGCGCTACTGGGATCACTACGTCAGCGACACCACCCCCCACGTGTTCACCGTCGACGTCGAGTCCGGTGACGTCGTGGATCTGCTCGACGGCTTCGATGGACTGATGCCCTTCTGGGGCGCGTCGGGAAGCTGGGACATCTCCCCCGACGGCGCGGAGCTGGCGTTCACCGCCAACAACACCGATCCCCCCTATCAAAAGCTCAACTTCGATGTCTGGACGCTGGATCTGCGCGGCAAGGACGCGAAGCCGGTCAACATCACCGCCGACAACCTCGCCGGCGACGGCTCTCCCCGCTACACCGCCGACGGACGCTACCTGATCTACACCCGGGACCTGCGTCCGGAGATCGCCCCCGAGTTCAGCCGCTTCGCCCGCTACGATCGCAAGGCGAAGACGACCAGCGACATCACCGAGAACTGGGACGGCCAACCCGGCGGCTGGTCGCTGACTCCCGACGGCAAGATGCTGGTGTTCAGCGCCACCGACTCCGGCCGCAACAACGTCTACTCGTTGCCGGTTTCCGGCGGCACGCCGAAGCTCGAAGTACGCGGCGGTACCGCGGGCGGGATCGACACCGGGCGCAACGGCGCCTTCGTCTTCACCCTGGAGTCGATCACCTCCCCCGCGGAACTGATGCTGGGCAAGATCGGATCCCGGGACGTCACGGCGCTGACGAAGATCAACGCCGAGCGGGTCGCCGGCATCGACATGGGTACCGTCGAGGATGTGACCTTCAAGGGCGCCGACGGCGACGATGTGCAGATGTGGGTCGTGCTTCCGCCGGGATTCGATCCGAAGAAGAAGTGGCCGCTGGTGCACATGGTCCACGGCGGACCCCACGGTTCGTGGACCGACCGCTTCCACTACCGCTGGAACGCCGCGCTGTTCGCCGCGCCGGGGTACGTGGTCACCGGCATCAACTTTCACGGTTCGACGGGACGGGGCCAGGCCTTCGCCGAATCGATCCTGGGCAACCACGCCGACAAGCCCTTCGAAGACATCATGAAGGGCACCGATCACATGATCGCCACCGGCTACATCGATGAAAACCGCATGGGCGCCGCCGGCGGTTCCTACGGCGGCTACATGGTGTCCTGGATTCTCGGCCACACCGACCGCTTCAAGGCGCTGGTCAACCACGCCGGGGTCTACGACCTGATGGGACAGTTCGCCTCGGACTTCACCTGGGGCCGCTCCAACAACTACGGCGCCTCCCCCTGGACCGACCCGGAGCGGATCGATCGCTACTCCCCCAGCCGCTTCGCCAGCAACTTCAATACGCCGACGCTGATCATCCACGGCGAGAAGGACTACCGGGTGCCCTACACCCAGGGACTCAATCTCCACGGCGTGTTGACCGGCAAGGGCGTGCCCTCGCGGCTCGTGGTCTATCCCAGGGAGAATCACTGGATCCTGCGTCCGCAAGGCGCGGTGATCTGGTGGCGGGAAGTTCACGGCTGGTTCGACAAGTACCTGGGCGCCGGCGTGAAGTAGAGAGGCGGGGCGGACACCTGTCCGCCCTCGAAGCTCCCGCCCCCTGAGGCTCCCCCGCTTCGATCGCATCGAAGCCCGCCGAAAAAATGCGCTCTCCCGGGCAACCGTTCGGCCCCCTCAAACGTTGTTGTTTCGAATCGAGGAGGCGGCTACGGGGTTCGGGGGGCTGGCTTGATTTTCAATACGCCGATCTTTTTCTTCTTCTTTCTGGCGTTTTTGCTGCTGTACGGTCTGGTCTTCGTTCGACGACGACCGCGGGTCTGGCTGATCGTCGCGGCGAGCCTCGTGTTCTACGGGGCCTGGAACTACAACTTCATTCCGTTACTGGTCGGTAGCGGCCTCGCCGACTACCTGATCGCCCAGCGCATCGCCGCGTCCTCCGAGAAATCGACGCGGAAACGCTGGTTGATGCTCTCGATCGCGATCAACCTGGGCGTGCTGGGCCTGTTCAAGTACGCCGACTTCGCCATCGAATCGGTCTCCGGCTTCCTCGGCATGCTCGGCATGGAGGTCAGCCTCGGCACCCTGGCCTTCGTGCTTCCCGTCGGCATCTCCTTCTACACCTTCCAGAGCATGAGCTACACCATCGACGTCTACCGCGGCGACATGGAGCCACGGAAGGGGTTGATGGAGTTCCTGGCGGCGCTCTCGTTCTTCCCCCAGCTCGTCGCCGGCCCGATCCTGCGCGCGCGGCAGATCCTGCCGCAGATGCACTCGATCCCGGTGCCGACCTGGGACAACATCAAGTACGGCGCCCTGTTGATCACCGCCGGCGTGTTCAAGAAGACGTTGGCGGACCTGCTGGCGATTCCGGTGGCGGCTGCCTTCGACGCCGAGGGGCCGGTCAGCCTGCTCGAGACCTGGACCGGCGTGATCGCCTTCGCCGGCCAGATCTACGGCGACTTCGCCGGCTACACCGACATGGCCATCGGCATCGCGCTGTTGCTCGGCTTCAAGGTCCCGCTCAACTTCCGGGTGCCCTACTTCGCCGTGTCGCCGGTGGACTTCTGGCACCGCTGGCACATCTCGCTCTCGACCTGGCTGCGGGATTACCTCTACATCTCCCTGGGCGGCAACCGCACCGGCCATCGCACCCGCAACGTGTTGATCACGATGCTCCTCGGCGGACTGTGGCACGGCGCCGCCTGGACCTTCGTCGTCTGGGGCGCGTTCCACGGCGTGCTGATCGTCGTGACTCACGCGCTGACCCAGGTCAAGGGCCTGGCGCTGTTCCACGACGGCCGCGCCCGCTGGATCACGCCGCTCAAGTGGGCCGCCACCCTGTATCTGGTGATGATCGGCTGGGTGCTGTTCCGCGCCACGAGCCTCGGCCGTGCCGGCGAGGTGCTCGGCCAGATGCACGGCTTCGGCCCCGCCGCGGAGTCCGGCAGCAAGGCCATGTTGATCTTCCTCACCTGCATCGCGGTCTTCTTCGTGATGCACCTGATCGACCTGCTGGTGCTGAAGCGGGGTGAGTGGATGATCCGCAGCATCGCCCCTCGGGGAGAGGTCAGCGGCCGTGTCTGGAGCGGCAACCTGGTGCGGGTCGGTCTGTTCTGGTTCCTGTTGGTCTTCGTCCAGGGCCTGTGCCTGTTGATGGGAGAGCCGAGCAATGAGTTCATCTACTTCCAGTTCTAGCCTCGAGATCGCTCCCCGCGGGCCCTACGTCAAGGCGCTGGCGGTGACCGTGCTCGGTATGGGCGGCGCCCTCGCCTTGCTGCTGATCTTCGGCTACTTCGCCGACGCCAACGCCGAGAACATTCTGGAGCGAGTCACCGAGGCGCGCTCCTACCTGCCGCAGATCGCCGAGGAAGAGAAACCGGTGGTCATCGCCTTCGGCTCGTCGATGACCGACGCCGGCTTTCTGGCGCCGATGTTCGACCGGGACATGGCGGCCCGGGGCATCGACGTCAAGTCCTTCAACTTCGGCTTCGGTGGATTGAACCCCTACTTCCAGGACTACCTCTCCCGGCGAATGCGCGACGCCTTCCAGGCCGAGGGCAAGCGCGTGGAACTTGCCATGGTCGAGTTCACACCGCTCCAGAACACCAAGGCTCGCTGGGAAGGCGCCCAGCCTGTGGTCGACTCCTACGTGGCAATGCTCGGGGACGGCAGCGACATCTGGGACGTGGCCCGGGAGGACCTCACCCGGGGCTCGCGGATGGCGGTGATCAAGTACCTGCGCAACGGGGTCTCCGCCGAGATGGTCACCTTCTACCTCGGCGGCGAGATGTTCAGCGAACGCAGTCGACCCGACGCGGGGATCGAACCGGACGAAGAGAAGGAGGCCCTGCTGGAAGAGCTACAGCCGAAGCTGATCCAGGCCTATGAAGACGAGTTCCCCGACCGCGAGGATTGCGACTGGTGCTGGAAGTGGCAGGGCGCGGGCTTGATGCGGGAAGAACGCGAAGCACAGACGCTGGAGTGGTTCAGCCAGTACTGGGAAGCACTGCGCACCGAGCAGCGGATGTCCGACGATCGCCTCTGGCGCATCCAGTGCTGCGATATCGAGGAACTGGACTTCGAAGAGGAACTGGTGACCGGCTTCATCCGCACGGTCAAGAACTTCCAGGAGTTCTCCAACCAGGTCGAGGTGGTCCTGCTGCCGCGGAACCACGATTGGATCCAGCGGGGGCCCGAGGCCTGGCAGCGACTCGAGGCGGTGCTGGAGCGGATCGAACGGGAGACCGGCGCCAAGGTGCGAAGCTTCGAGGACGCGCCGGAGATCACGCCGCAACACTTCAACGACACGACCCACCTCTCCCGCTATGAAGGGAACGTGGCCTTCACCGATCTGCTGGTCGAGACCTACGCGCCGTTGCTGCAGCGCTAGCCCCTTTCGCGGAGTGAACCGCGACCCCAGAAAAAAAGCGGGGAGCCCGAAGGCTCCCCGTTCGCGTGGTGGAGTCGAGGTCGCGATCAGTCGAGGTCGACGACGAAGCCCTCGAAGAAGCCATCGGGGTTGATGCCGTAGCCGGTGAAGGTCTTGCCGTCGGGGGTCACTCCGCTGACGACCTGAATGTCCCAGTCAAGCGCATCGAAGATCCCGTTGCGCTTGAGGAACCCGCCGAAGGTCTCCTGGCCGTTCTCGTCGGTGTAGATCATCGAGCGGCGGCTGTTCTGGATCGACGTGAAGCCGACGACCACCGAGCCGTCCTCGCTCATGTCCGAGGCGAAGGTTCCGGTAATCGCCAGACCACCGGTGGCGTTGATCGTCTCGGTCGCGCCGAACTTGGTGAAGCCTTCCCCCTCCCGCCAGCGCCAGCTGAAGCGGCTCTCACCGAACTCGAAGTTCTGACCGATGATCACCGAACCGTCGCTGTTGGCCGCCTCGGCCTCGCCGACGAATTTTCCGTCCTCGGTCATGATGTACTCGGGAACACCGTTGATCCACTTGGCGCCCAGGCGGCTGCCGAACTGGGAGTCACTCCAGCCGACGATGACCTCACCGTCGCCGGAGATGCCGTTGGCCCGGGAGGAGCGGCCTTCGACGAGGCTGCCCAGATCGATCGCCGGACCGCCGGCAACCAGGTCCCACAGTCCGCCGTGGGCCCGGCAGCGCAGATCGCCGCCGAGCCAGGCCAGGCCGACCATCTCGGTGCCGTCGGTGGTCAGGTCCCAGGCTCCGCTGAGGAAGGCGTCGCAGCGCTCCGCTCCCGGCACCGAACCCAGGTCCTCCCAGTCGCCGTCACCGAGATAGCGCGCCGCGTTCCAGCGCCCCTCGGAATCCACGTTGCAGCCGACGATGGTGTTTCCGTCGCCGGAGACCGCGACCTGGCCGGAGCTGCAGCCCCCGCCGATGTCCTCGACACCGTCACCCCGGGTCCAGACGAAATTCGGTCCGAAGAAGAACTGACCGACGACGGTGTTACCGTCATCGGAGATGCCGAAGGCCAGCGTGTCCTGGGTCTTCATCCGCGTGAAGGTCCCACCGGCCAGCACCGGGCCTGCCGCCAGCGCCAGCAGCGTCAACGTGACGACGAGTCGTTTCATGTTCATGGTTTCCCCCTTTGTCGGCCGCACCGGGCGGCCCGAAAACATCTCGTGACCTTCCGCCCCGAGCCCGCCGATGCATCCAGCAACCGCAACAGCGCGGGCAACCGCCCGGTCAAACTCGACAAGGCGTCT
Source organism: uncultured Acidobacteriota bacterium (assembly GCA_964496265.1). Taxonomy (GTDB): domain Bacteria; phylum Acidobacteriota; class Polarisedimenticolia; order Polarisedimenticolales; family Polarisedimenticolaceae; genus Mor1. The sequence continues at coordinate 6,577 of CAZBZH010000132.1, forward strand.
GATCTCGCGATGCTCGCCGAGCGACATCGCGACCGCACCGCGTCGTCGTCATAGAGACTGACCATCACGATGCGTGGCGAGTCGGAGACCGCCTTGACCTGGCGTGTCGCCTCGAATCCGTCCATGCCGGGCATGAACGCATCCATCAACACCAGGTCGGGCTGGAGCCGCGCCGTGGCCTCCACCGCATCGGCACCGTCCCGCGCCGTCCCCGTCAGCGCCAGCCCGGGCTGCTCGGTAATCCAGGCGCACACCGCTTCGAGAAATGCCTCGTTGTCATCGACGACGAGTACCTGGACTTCCTCTGTCTCCATGAACTGAGTCTGCGGGAGGGGGTGGGCCCCGGCCTATCGGGGAATCCCCGAGGGACCGACGGGAGATCCCTGAGTTTGCGCATTCGCGCTCCCGGGATCGAGACGCGGAGGTACACTTGGTCCGCGGGGTGGGGATGGTGATTCGACGGAAGAGAGGACGCTATGTCATGGCGCCAATTCTATCGGCGCTACTGATCTCCCTCTGCGCGGCGGCAACAGCCTCTTCCTCCGAGACACGACTTCCGCTGGGCGAACCGGTCGGACGCGCACCCGATTCCATCACCTCGCTCTTGCAAGACCGTTCCGGCTTCATCTGGGTCGGTTCCCGCGAAGGTCTCCTACGCTACGACGGCTACACCATGACCGTGTTCGATCACGACGTGGCCGACCCGACCTCGATCTCCGGCAACACGATCCGTACGATCTACGAGGATCGCTCGGGGGCGCTATGGGCCGGCACCAACACCGGCGGGCTCAACCGGTATGACGCGGCCACGAATCAGTTCGTGCGTTACCGCCACGATTCCTCCGATATCGAGACCCTGAGTCACGACAGCGTCTACGCGATCCTCGAGGACCGCCACGGTCACCTCTGGATCGGCACCCAGATCGGCCTCAATCGAATGGACCGCGATACTGGTCTCTTTGAACGCTTCCTGGCCGATCCGTCCCGGCCCGGTGCGCTGACCAACGACTACGTGGATGCGTTGGCCGAGCACCCCGACGGCTCGCTGTGGGTCGGCACCGTCGGAGGCGGCCTGCATCGGCTCGACCCCGCGACCGGCCGCTTCGAGGTCCTTCGTCACGACCCCGAGGATCCCTCGTCGATCAGCTCGGACAAGGTCTTCGCCCTCGAACTCTCAGCCGACGGCTCACTCTGGATCGGGGGAGACCGTGGACTCGACCGGCTGCGACCCGGCGGTAGGCTGGAGCGACTGGCACCCCGCGAGACGATCACGCTGCTGCGGGCCGACGGCCAGGGGCGGCTCTGGGCGTCCACCTGGGGCGGCGGGGTGCTCGAGATCGATGAGCGAGACGGCTCCGTGCTGGCTCGGCGCACCCGTGGCCGCCCCGGAGACGATCGCATTACCGCGGCGCTGATCGACCGGGAACAGGGGCTCTGGATCGGGTCGTGGTCCGACGGGCTCTTTCGGGATCGCCGCCAGGGTAGCTTTGATCTGCTGCTCGCCGATGGCTCGCCCGATGCCCTCAGCCACCCGGACGCGACCTCGCTGATGGAGGATCGAGCCGGCCGCCTGTGGGTCGGAACCTGGGGTCGAGGGCTGGACCTCTACGACCGGTCGCGGCGCAAGGTCCGCAACTTCGGCGGCGAGATCCAGAGTGTCTTCTCCCTGGCGGAAGATGGCGCCGGGGCGATCTGGGCCGGAAGCATGCTGGGCCTTCATCGGATCGACCCCGAGTCGGGCGCGGTCACCACCTACCGCCACGATCCCGGCGACTCCCGGAGCCTGGGCCGGGGCTACGTCACCTCGCTCCTCGTAGCCCGGGACGGCGACCTCTGGATCGGCGTCGGCGGCGGCGGACTCAGCCGCCGGATCGGCGACGGGACGTTCGAACACTACCGGCACGCTCCCGACGACCCATCCAGTCTCAGCGATGACTACATCTCGGCGCTCTACGAGAACGAAGCCGGCGAACTCTGGGTCGGCACCCGCTCGGGGGGATTGAACATCCTCGACCGCGAGACCGGCAAGGTGCGCCGGCACCTGCCCGATCCCGCCGACGAGACTTCGCTGAGCCACCACTTCGTATCCGCCATCACCCAGGACGCGGCCGGCACCACCTGGATCGGCACGGTGGGCGGCGGGTTGAACCGGGTCCTCGCGCAACCCGTCGACGGCGCCGGGGCGCAGACCGAGATCCGCTTCGAGCGCTACACCCGCAGCCGTGGACTGAACGACGACAACATCATGTCGGTGGTGCCCGACGACGACGGCAGCCTGTGGCTCTCTTCGATGCGCGGGCTGTCGCGGTTCGATCCGGACGGGGCCGCGCTACGGCAGTTCGAAGAGGCGGACGGCCTCCCTTCCGGCCAGTTCAACTCCAGGGCGGGCTTCCGTGGCGAGGCCTCGCTCTACTTCGGCTCCTCGCGGGGGGTCGTGATCGCTCCCCGGGGCACCGATTTCAGTCCACCCGGTCCGTCGCCGACGACGATCACCTCGGTGCGAACCCCGGCGGCGGATCCGGCGGCGTTTCCCGGTGAGTCGCGCAGCTCGCGAATCACCCTCGGTTACGGCGACCTTCTGTCGCTCCAGTTCGCGGTGCTGGACTACGGCTCTCCGGCCCAGCACCGCTACGCCTACCGCCTGGACGGAAGACGCGACGACTGGGTCGACGTTCGCCACGGGCGCGAGGTGACCTTCACCGACCTGCGCCCCGGCAACTACGTGCTCACCGCCCGCGGCCGCAACGGCAACGGCGTCTGGAGCGAGTCCTCTCCGATCGAGATCGAGGTCGTGCCTCCCTTCTGGATGACCTCCTGGTTCCGCGCCACGGTGATCCTCGCCATCCTCGGCGCAGCCTTCTTCGTTCACCGGCGGCGCACCTCGGTGCTGAAGCGGCGCAACTTCGAACTCTCGCGGCTCAAGGACCAACGGGAGCGGGCGGTGGCCG
>CAZBZH010000133.1:0-9451 GCA_964496265.1 uncultured Acidobacteriota bacterium
ACGCCAGCCGCTTCTCCGACAGCGACCTGGCGGACAACGCCCTCTACTGGGTCGGTGAGTGCCATTTCGCCCAGGGGCGCTTCGACCGCTCGGTCCAGGCCTTCGACTCCCTGCTGGAGCGCTACCCCCAGAGCGACCGGGCAGCGGCCTCCAACCTGAAGAAAGGTCTGGCCTACCTGGAGCAGAACCAGATCGGCAAGGCGATCGTCCAGCTCCGTTTCGTGCTGGATACCTACGAGGGCTCCGACGAGGCCCAGATCGCCCGGGACAAGCTGGCCAGCCTCGGCGCCAGCGTCTGAGGGCATCCGGCACCCCCCTGGCGGGCGCCCTTGCCGAAGGGGCCCCGGCTGGGCTATAGTCTGCGGCTCCATCCGGAAGCGACGGGAACCAGCACGTTCGATCAAGCACGCTAAAGCACGGGGACGAAAAGGGATATGGCGAACCACAAAGCGGCGATCAAGAAGGCACGTCAGGATGAAAAGCGTCGGCTGCGCAACCGCGGTCACCGCTCGCGGCTGGCCACGGCCGTCAAGAAGTTCCGGCACGCCGTCTCCGAGGGCGACCTCGAGACCGCCAAGGGCCTGCTGCCCGACACCCTGTCGCTGCTGGATCGCTCGGCCAAGCTCGGCATCATCCACGACAACGGTGCCGCCCGCCGCAAGTCCCGCCTGACCAAGGCGCTGAACAAGCTCGCTGCCAGCGCCTAGGCGCAGCGACACACACGGCTAGCAAAGCCCCGGTTCGCCTCGGCGATCCGGGGTTTTTTCTTGCCTGGCGGACAGAAGTTCGCTCGCTGGCGAACGCTGCTCTAGCTGCCGGAGGACTCGAGACGGGCCAGCGCCTGGGTCGCCAGCGGATCGCCCGGGCGGATCTCCAGGGCCTGGCGGTAGAGGGTCTCGGCCGCGGCGCGACTGCCCTGCCGCTCCAGGATGCCGGCGCGGAAGGTGTAGACCTCGACCAGCTCCGGATCGAACTCGAGAGCGCTCTCGAAGGACTCCTCGGCCTCGGCAAGCCGGCCGGTCACCGCTAACACCCGGCCCAGGCCGTAGTGGGCCCGCGGGCTGCGGGGATGGGTCTCGACGGTCTTGCGGAAGTGGGCGGTGGCCGCGTCCAGTTGCCCCTGATCCAGCAGCAGCTCGCCGGAGAGCAGCGCCCCGCCCACATGCTGGGGAACCAGCGATGCGGCACGCTCGGCCTCGCGCCGGGCGCCGTCGGGGTCGCCGGCATCGCGCAGCACCCACCCCAGTTCCGCGGCGAGGGCGGCGGAGTCGGGGAAGCGCTCGACCAGCCGGGTGAAGCTCTTGAGTTGAATGGCCGGGGCGCCCAGGGTCATCCGGCGGTAGCCGGCGACGACCAGGTCGTTGTCCGGCTCCAGTTCCACGGCGGCCCGGCAGGCCTCGACCGCCTCGGGCGCCCGGCCGTGGCGCTCCAACAGGCGGGCCAATTGGTAGCGGGGCTCGGCGAGACGAGGCGTCACCGCGATCGCCCGCTCGTACTGCTCCACCGCCCGGTCGAGTTCGCCGCGGGCCCCGAGGACCTCGGCGTAGAGCATGCGGCCGGCCCCGTAGCCCGGTGCCTGCTCGACCAGGCTTTCCAGTTCCCGCTCGGCCTCCTCGGACCGCCCCAGGCGGAGGAACGCCGTGGCGGTGTGCATCCGGGCCATGTAATTTTCGGGCGCCTGCTCGATCAACGTGCGCAGCAGCGCCAGCCCCTCCTCGGGGCGCGGCCCCAGCAAGCCCAGGGCCCGGTCGTACTCCCGGATGTAGGTGGCCATGGCCATCGGGTTGCGGCCCTGCTCGCCGTCGGACTGCACGTCCCCCCCGGCGCTCATGTACCCCAGGGCGAGCAACGCCTCCCTGGAGCTCTCGTCGACGGAGCCCATGGCCCGGGCCACGGCGTCGCTATCCTGCCCGTCGATGAACTCCCCCAGATCGAAGGCCATCCGCGCGCCGGCACTCTGCTCCTGTTCCGCCAGATTCTCCGCCTCGGCGGGATCCACCGCGACGTCGTAGAGCTCCGGTTCGGGCCCCTCGATCCACTTGAGGCTCCCCTCCCGCCACATGTGCAGCTCCGAGAAGCGATAGGCAAAGCGGGGAATGAACGACTCGCCGTAGATCGGACGGCGGGCGGGGGGCGGACCGCCGGCGAGCAGGCGGCGCAGGTCGGCGCCGTCGAGCTCTCCGAGGCCCTGGGCTCCGGCCAGGCCGGCCACGGTCGGCGCCAGGTCCACGAGCCCCACCGGATCGTCGATGACCGTGTCCTGGGGAACGCGGCCCGGCGACCAGATCAGCAGCGGCACCTGCATCGTCGTCTGATAGAGGAACACCCCGTGGGTCAACTCGCCGTGTTCACCGAGGCCCTCGCCATGGTCGGAGGTGACCACGACCAGGGCGTCGGGACGGAGCTCCAGCCGGGCCAGCAGACGGCCGACCTGCTCATCGACGAAAGCGACCTCGGCGTCGTAAGGGTGCTCGTGCCGGGAGGCGAAGGGCTCGGGCGCGGCATAGGGCGCGTGGGGATCGAAGTAGTGCACCCAGAGGAAGCGCCGCCCCCCTTCCATACCCTTCCAGACCTCCAGCGCCCGCTCGGTAACGGTGAAGGCGTCGCGCTCGGGGAAGAACCCGGCGGAGGTGCTGGCGTCGGCGCCGGGCAACTGGTCGTCGTAGCGGGCGAACCCCTGGTCGAGCCCGTAGCGGCTCTGCAGCGGGTAGGAGGCCACCACCGCGGCGGTGTCGTAGCCGGCGTCGCCCAGGACCTCGGCCAGGGTGACCTCCTCGTCGGGAACGACGAAGGTGCCGTTGTCCCGCACGCCGGTGGTGCTGGGGTAGCGTCCGGTGAACAGGGTCGTGTGGGAAGGCAGCGTCACCGGGGTCGGCGCCGAGGCGTCGGCGAAGCGCACGCCCCCGGCCGCCAGGCGATCCAGGTTCGGGGTCAGCCCCCCTTCGTGGCCGTAGCACCCCAGACGGTCGGCCCGCAGGGTATCGATGGTGATGACCACGATCTCCGGCGGAGGTTCCGGCCCCTGGGTGCAGCCGCAGGCGATCAGCGTCAGACCGATCGCCAGGCCGATCGCGAGCCGTCCACCGAGCCGGGAGACGAACCTCACCGGGTCCGGAGCATCGCCGCGACCGCCGTCGCCGTCATCAACAGGTTCTCGACCAACTTGACGTAGCCGGTGGTCGCCGCGCCGGCCTTGCCGAAGCAGCCGCAGGTGATGCTGATGTCCCGGGCGATCGCCTGGCCCACCGCCAGGGTGAACACGATCATCATCGCCGCGGTCAGCGCCGCGCCACCCCGGGCACGCACGTTGAGGATCAGCGCCAGCCCGGCCAGCACCTCGATCCAGGGCATGGTCATCGCCGCCAGGTTCTCGAGGGCGATGGGCAGCACCCGGTAGTTGTGGATGTCGGTGGCGAAAGCGGACATGTCGCCGACCTTGGCCAGGCCGGCGAAGACGAACACGCCGCCGATCACCAACTGGCTGATCCGCACGGTCATCTTGCTGCGGGAGAAGAACGCCGCGCCGGCCGCCGCCAGCATCACCGCCCAGAGGCCGACCTTGGTCGGGGTGAACGGGCTCTCGGCGTCGGACGCCTCCTCGGCGACCACTTCGCCCTCGGCGACTTCACTCCCCTCGGGCAGGGTCACCGCGTAACCCGCCTCTTCCCAGATCGGGTAGCCGCCCATGAAGACCGTGACCCGCCGGTGACCGACGTCCATCATCGCGTGGGCCAGGTTCAGCGACAGCTCGCAGGCGCCGCCGCCGCAGTAGGTCACGATCGGCCGGCCGCCGGCGTCGATGGTCTCCAGCAGGGCCGGGTCGGTGATCGCCTGCTCGCCGGGAATGTTGATGGCGCCGGCGATGTGGCCGTCCTCGAACTCGAAGGGTTCGCGGGCGTCGATGAACAGCGCCGCGTCGGCATCGTGGAGCCGCTTGCAGGCCTCGAGCTGGATCTGGATCGGGCGGCCGAGATCGGGGATCTCGTCACCGGGGTTGGAGGCCGGCGCCGGCATGCCCATCGCCATCGGGTCGACGGAGTAGTCGTCGCTGACGCTGCTGACCGTCGCGGTGGCGTTGGCGTCATCCGCCGCCGCGCCGTTGGCCTCGAGGTCGAGGGTTTCCATCGCCGCCAGCTTGTCCTCGCCGATCCAGGGCACGCCCCAGTCGGACTGCAGGCCGGCGAAGTTGTAGAACAGGCCCAGCAGGGTCCCGGCGATCAGGATGATCAGGGCGCCCCGGAGGAAGCCCTCATCCCCGGAGGTAGCGATTCCGCGTTCAACTGCCATGTCCAGAAACCTCCAGAGGGCCCGTCGGGGCCCGCCAACCTCACATTGTAGTGATGTTTGCGACGGTTTCACCACTCCGGCCGCAAGAGCCCGCGGAGGCGCCGTCGCAAGTGTATTACGGCAGCGGCCCGAGCCTCGCCAGACACAAGGGGGGCGTTTTACCGGCGATTTACCCCTGGGGAGGCCGGGGTGCCCGGGCAGGCGGGCACTGAGGGCCGACACGCCCCGGCGGCCATGGCAACGGGGCAGCGGATTCCGGCGGCATGCCGGCCCGAGGAGTGAAGGCTAGGCGGAGGCGGAGGCCACCGCGGGCAGCACCCGCAGCAGGTCCAACGCCGAGATCACGCCGACCGGCTGTTGCCCGTCCCGCACGATCACCCGGTGGATGTGCTCGCGGGTCATCATCAGGGCGATCCGGTCGATCGGGGTGTCCTCGGCGACGGCGTAGATCACCGGGGTCATCACGTCCTCGACGGTTCCGGTGTTGGTGTCCTCGATCTGGAAGCCGGTGGGGATGTGAGAGCCCTCCATCCGGGCCGACGCGTAGAAGTCGGTGCGGATGGTCAGCTCGTCATCCCGGGAAAGGCTGTAGTAGATCAGGTCGGTCTGGGAAACCACACCCACCAGGTCCCCCCGGTCGTCGGTAACCGGAGCGCCGCTGATGCCCTTCTCGAGCAGGAGCTTGGCCAGATCGCGTAGATCCATGCTCTGCGGAACGGTGATCACGTTACGGGTCATGATGTCTCGGGCCAGCTTGGTCATGACGTGCTCTCCTTGCTTTCCGTAAGGAGAAATTGTTCCACGGAAGCGCGGCAACGGCAGGGCTCATAACCGACCGACTCGGTGCGTTGGATACAAAGGTTTGACTTGCGCCTGCGGGTGGGTTCCCTCTCCCCCGCGACCCGCCGGCGTCAGCGACGACGGCGCGCCGGACGGCCCCGGCGGTAGTTCGATTTCTTGCGGGGCCGGCCTTCGCCCGCACCCCGGGACGGAGGCCGGGAGCTGCGTCGTTCGCTGGGGGGCGGCGCCTCGGGCAGCGAGAAGTCGACCCGGCGCAAACGCTCGTCGACCCGGTCGAGCCGCACCTCGAGTTTCTGCCCCAGCCGGAACACCCGGCCCCGGCGCTGGCCCCGCAGTTCGAGCCGGCGCTCGTTGAACTCGTAGTGGTCGTCGTCCAGGCCGTCGAAGCGCAGCAGCCCCTCGACCAGGCTCTCCTGGAGCTGAACGAACAGGCCGAAGTTGGTCACCGCGCTGACCACCCCGGGCATGATGTCCCCGACCCGGTCGCGCACGAAGGCGATCTTCTTCCAGGCCAGCAGCTCCCGCTCGGCGGCTTCGGCCTCGCGCTCGAGCTTGGAGCAGTCGACGGACATCCGCTCCAGCCGCTTCTCGTCGGGCATCGCCTCGAAGGCGCCCCGCACGCGAGAGGCCCGCAGCAGCCGATGCACGATCAGATCGGGATAGCGGCGAATCGGCGAGGTGAAGTGACAGTAGGTCGGCGCCGCCAGGCCGAAGTGTCCCAGGTTCTCGATGTGATAGCGCGCCTGCTTCATCGAACGCAGCGCCACCTGGGCCACCAGCGGTTGTTCCGGACGGCCGTCGGCGGCATCGAGCAGCGCCTGGATATCCCGGGGGCGCACGCCGTCGTCCTGGCCGCCCCGCTTGAGCGCCAAACCGAACCCTTCGGCGAAGGCGGCCAGCGCCTCGACCTTGAGCGGATCCGGTTCCTCGTGCACCCGGTACATGCAGCGCAGCTTGCGCCTGCGGAACTGCCGGGCCACCGCCTCGTTGGCGGCGAGCATGAACTCCTCGATCAGCCGGTGCGCTTCGTTGCGGGGCTCGACGACGATGCCGGTCATCACCCCCTCGACGTCGAGCAGGATCTGGGGCTCGGGCAGATCGAAGTCGACGCTCCCCCGCCGCCGCCGCTTGGCCTCGAGCACCTGCCGCAGTTCGTTGGCCAGCGCCAACATCGCGGCGATGTCCTCATCGATGCCCGGAATCGTCCGGGGCTTGCGGCGGCCGCCCCCGCGGCCGGCCTTGCTCCCGCTCTTCTGGCCCTTCTTCCCGGCGCCCTTCTGATCGGCATCCTTCTGGGCGTCGAACAGTTCCGCGACCTGGGTGTAGGTCAGCCGCGCCCGGGAGCGGATCACCCCGTCGGTGAAGCGGGCCTTGACCAGGTTGCCCCGATCGTCGATCTCCATGATCGCGCTCTGCACCAACCGGTCCTCGTGGGGCCGCAGGGAGCAGAGGTGATTCGAGATCTTCTCGGGCAGCATCGGCAGCACCCGGCCGGGGAAGTAGACGCTGGTGCCCCGGGCCAGGGCGTCGTCGTCCAGGGCGGTGCCGGGCAGCACGAAATGGGCGACGTCGGCGATGTGCACGTAGAGCCGGAAGTTGCCGTTCGGCAGCTTCTCCACCGCGATGGCGTCGTCGAAGTCCTTGGCGGTCTCGCCGTCGATGGTCACCGTCGGCGGGTTGTCGAAGCGGGTGCGGCGGCGGGCCTCGTCGGCGGGAACCGCCTCGGGCAGCTTCTTCGACTCGGCCAGGGCCGCGGGAGAGAAATCCACCGCCAGGCCGTGCTTGCGGATCACGATCTCGGTGTCGACCCCCGGGGCCTTGGGGTTGCCCAGGACCTCGAGGATCTCCCCCTCGGGGTAGCGGTCGCTGGAATCGGGCAAGACCTCGACGGTGACCGCGTCGCCGTCGCCGGCGTCGAGCTGGAGTTCCGCCGGCACCCGCACCCGGGGGCGCGCCGGATCGAAGGGATGCACCACCCCCTCGCCATCCCGCAGTCGGAAGATCCCGACCACCGAGGCGTCCCGGCGCCGCAGCACCTCCAGAACCGTCCCGTTGCGACGATCGGCGCGGCCGCGGCCCTGGACCCGGACCAGCACCGTATCGCCGTCACGGGCGCCGTTGAGGCCCCGACGGGGAATCAGGATCGGGGCGCCGCCGTCCTCGGCGGCGACGAAACCGGCCCCCTGCCCCCGGCGGCGGAACTCACCCCGGATGCCGCCCCCGGACTTGGAGCCCAGGGTCAGCTTGCCCCCGCTCACCCGGGCGACCCGCCCGGATTTGATCAGCTTCTGGATCAGCCTGGGGAGGCCCTTGCGGTCCTCCTTGGACAGCTTGATCTGGCGGGAGAGCTCCCGCTGGGACACCGGCCGGCCCTCCCGCCGGCCCAGGAGGTCCAGGATCGCCTTCGCGGCCTTATTGGGCCCCGTGGCGTTGTCTTCGCCCGCCATCTACTCTCGTGGCCTTTCCGCCGCCTGCCGCGGCTCGTGGGGTTCTTGACACGCCCCGGTCGCGGCGCTAGTTTATCGCGTTCCTTCCCACTGCCGAAGTGGCGGAATTGGTAGACGCGCTAGATTCAGGATCTAGTCCTCGCAAGGGGGTGGGAGTTCGAGTCTCCCCTTCGGCACCAAGACATCGCGCATCGCTTGAAGCGCTTGCTTCCACTCCGACGGGCGCAGCAACCCGACCGCCGGATCCGAACCACCGGCCTCATCCTCGAAATGGCTCGGGCCGCAGCCGACAACCAGGCCGAGCAACAACGCGATGCCGCTGCTTCGCAACCACGCTCGCGCCGATCCCGACACTCCCATCAGTCCTTCGACGAATATTGCCGGGCCAGCCAGCTGCTCAGCCCGTCCAGCCCAGGGAACAGGATCCGTTCGGTCAGGTTCGCCTGATCCAGCTTGTCCCGCACCTCCCAGAGACAATCCCGGTCCAGCACCACCTTGCGCACGCCGACCTGCTTGCCCTCGATCCAGTCCTCGAAGTGCATCGAGGGATCGGACATCATCGAGAACAGGCCGTACTGGTTGACGATCCGATCGGCGATCGACGGCGGCTCGAAGAACAGCGCCACCACGTCCTCGAAGGCGGAGTCGAACTCCCGCAGGTCGTCCAGCGGGAACTCGTCGCGGATCATGCGCACCGAGAAGACGAAGGCGTAGTTGCGGTCCAGCACCTTGTTCAGCCGCGGCGGTAGCTGCTTCGCCACGTCGTCGGCGTTGACGCACCAGATGGCGCTGGGCCGGTCGTACTTCTCCAGCTCGGAGGTGGCGAAGTGGGCGGCGACCAGCGGCGACCAGGTCCAGTCCAGCAGGCGGGTGGGCAGGCCGTGGTGCTGGGCGGTGGAGAGCCAGTCCCAGATCGAGCCGGTGGCCTCGGCCAGGCGGGCCCCGTAGCGGCGGAAGCTGCGCATTAGCGGCGCTTCCAGCTCCTTGTGGTGCCGGATCTTGCGGGCCAGGGTGGTGGAGAGGTCATAGGACTCGTCTCCGAGCCCCCGGAACACGTAGGGCGAGCGGTAACGCTCGATCCGCGGGTTCCAGGAATCGACGTAGAGCTGCTCCAGCAGCTCGGCCCAGGAGCGGACCCGGATTTCTTCGATCGGCATGGCGGATCCTTCGGCGGGGTCCGGGCGGCACACCCGGGACCATGGACGCGAGCCTACCTCCGGCCCTGCCGCGGCACAAGGATCACGGCCCTAAACTTCCTGAGAGCAAGGACTTGGAACCGCCATCCGGCGCTCACCGGGACGTCACCGAACCGTGACCCGCGGCAGCGCCGGGTCCTGATACAAGACTTCTCGAACCCCACGTCATCTCCATGCCCCGGAGATTAGCCCCGGAGAAATCCGGGGCTTTTTTTGTCTGCATCCCCACCGCATACGCGAAATTTGGCTCTTGCCAAGGCGGGGTCGCCCGGCGTAGAAAGGGAGTTGCAAGGGGATCTCTGGCAGATGGAGGTACGTTCGTCGTGAAGAAGTCGACTTTTCTGGTTTGCATCGTAGCCGTTGCGGCGCTGGCCGCCGGTAGCTTCGCCGCTGCCGCCGACATTCCGCTGTACACGGTCAAGTTGCCCCCGGCTCAGGCGGGCACGATCTACGACAGCACCGAGCTGACCGAGCCCGACGTTGGGCCGATCATCGCGGTCCCGGCCGCCAAGCGGAACACGAAGCCGGCCGACGCGCCGCTCAGCCCGCTTTCCGGCAACAGCCTGGGCTCGATCATGACCGATCGCGGCCTGGCCGGCGGCAACCTGTTCTCGGGTGGCCGTAGCGCCGACATGGGACTCAAGACGGTGGACGCCGCCGAGCGCTCGCTCAAGCAGCTGATCACCGCTCTGGAAGCCGAGTAGGCTCCCAGGCCAACGC
>CAZBZH010000134.1:0-9399 GCA_964496265.1 uncultured Acidobacteriota bacterium
CCGTCCTGCAGCGTGACCAGCACGTTGCCCGGCTTGAGGTCCCGGTGGATCACCCCACGCTGGTGGGCGTAGTGCACGGCGCCGACCACCTTGTTGAACAGCCGCAGCCGGTGCTCGACCTCCTCGTGGGTCGTCGGCGCCGGCCGGGAACGCAGATAGCGATCCAGGGTCTGCCCCTCGACCAGCTCCATGGCGAAGAACGGGGCGCCCTCGGCGGTGTTGCCCGATTCGTAGATCGCGCCGATGTTCGGGTGGCGCAGCCGCGCCAGGCTCTCGACCTCCCGGCGGAACAGTCGCAGGTGCAGCTCATCGGTGACCGCGTGGCCGCGCATGACCTTGATCGCGACCCGGCGGCGGGGCTCCTGCTGCTCCGCCTCGTAGACCACCCCCATGCCCCCCTCGCCGAGGGTGCCGAGGACACGGTAGCCGGGGAACGTACCCGGGCTGGGCAGACTGGCGCTGTAGTCGGGCGCCTCGCCGCCGTCGGCGCCGGGCACGAGGGTCGGGTCGTCGGGGGAGGTTTCCCCCTGGGACCGGGTCGGATCGTTCCCGAAGCCCGAAACGGTCTCGTCGTCGCTCCCGCTCATCCGCTCACTTTCATCGGTTCACCCCGTCGCCCCGGCCGTGGTGGTCGCGGTTCTGGTTGTCGCGGCCGTGGTGATCCTTGCCGTAGCGCCGGAGCGCCTCCTCGACGCTCAGCTTGGGCATGCGCAGCAGCCCGCCCTGAACCGGTTCGGCGGATTCGGGGTCGAGGTTCTCGATGTCGTACCCCGGCCCGTCGACACCGGTGACGATCACGTCAAAGGTGTAGGCCGGGCCGCCCCGGGCGATCAACCAGTGGACGTTGTTGCGGTCGTCGGAGATCGACGAGGCCTCGCCGGGGCCGGTCAGGGTGTCGACGGTCGGTTCGACGATCAGCGCCTCGCCCTCATCCTCCCGGCGGTCGTACTGGCGCAGGTGCATCTTGCCGCCGACGATCAGGTGGGCCGAGACCATGTTGCGATGGCCGTGGGGGATGATCGCCCGGTCGGCCTGCATGCCGAAGAACTTGGGATAGAAGGCCAGCTTGTCGGGTAGTCCGTCGACGTCGGGGAAGCGCACCCGGGCGGTGTCGACGCCGAGATCGGGATAGTCGAGCTGCTGCTCCAGGGCATCGAAATCGATGGCGGCCAGGAGCTCCTGGAGTTCGATCCGTTCCAGCAGCGCCTGGATGCTCTCCTGCCACTGGACCAGGCTCAGGCCGGAGCGCCTCAGATCACGGCAGGCGTCATCGAGGCCGCGAACCCAGGCGGCGAACTCGCTGGATACCGAACCGGCGACCAGCCGGCGGGCGTAGAGGCTCTGAAACAGCGCCACCGAGACCAAGGTCTGGAACCCATCGGCCAGGAACCGGCGACGTGATCGGGCCGCGACGGGACGAGCCGGCTGCCGGGAAGCATGTGCCGAGGTCGTCTGGTGCGATTGAGCCATCGCTCCGATTCTAACGCGAACCGAAGCGTCGTGGCGGCGTCAGATCTCGACGCCGAGCACACCCTTGAGGCCAAACCCGGCTACCAGCGAGAACACCAGGAACAGGATCAGCCAGTGCCAGTCGATACCCAGCCACTCGTTGGAGAACGAGGGGTGCTTGACCTCGACCATCTGGATGCGGTTGCCCGCCTCGATGGGAGGTTCGCCCGGATTGAACAGGAAGGTGTCGCTGACACAGGTTTGGCAGCGCTTGACGTTGATCGACGCCCAGTTGCCGCCGGCCACCAGCTGCTTGTCTACCTGATCGCCGCCGGCCTTGACCGCCAGCATGTGCTCGCCGGGTTCGTCGACCCGCACCCGCCAGGAGACCGCCGAGCGGGAGGGAATCCGCACCGCCGGCGTTTCGATGGTGACGCCGGCCGGCACCTCCAGGGAGACCGTCGACAGGTCGGTGCCCTGCTGCAGCTCGACATCGACCAACGTGGTCTCGCCGGGCTGGAACGGACGGTGCTCGAAGTGCAGGAACATCTGGGCCGCGACCACGATCAGCGGCGGGATGACGAACAGGAATACCGGCAGCGAGTAACGCAGGTAGTTGAAGGTGCCCGCCAGGATGCGCCACTGCAGTTTGAACAGCAGGCCGATGTCGTCCTGGTAGATGCGAATCGCGATGATGTTGCCGCGGATGCGGTCCTTGATGTCCTTGATCTTGTCCTGGTTCGAGATGCGCCCGAACACCAGGATGGCCACGACCCCGAACAGGATCGAGACGATCAGGATCGGCCAGACCGGATTCAACCCGCTGAAGGGCGCGAACAGCGCCCCGAAGATGGCCGAAGCCACCGCGTTGATCAATTTGACGATCGCCATCACGGCAAGGTTTCTCGCGGCGCCCCCATCGGCGCGGAAAACGGACTAGGAGATGTAACCGAGCCCCTGGAGCTTCTTCTTGATGTCCTCTTCGGACTCCGCCTCTTCAAACAGGGCGATTTCCTTCTCCAGGGCGTGGGCCACGAATTCGTCGACCGAGGAGTAGCCCTCCTGGTCGGCGAACTTCTTGATCTTGGCGTAGAGCTCGCGGTCGATCTTGATGCCTCCGAACATGCCTGGAGCCCTCCTAACCCTTGGACTCGGCTTCGAGCCGGTCGACTTCACGCTGGAGCGCCTTGGTCACGAACTCCTCGACGGAGATCTCGGCAAACTCCTCGGCGTACATCTTGACCTTGCGCTGCAGGTCCTTGTCGAGTTTGATCTTGGGACCGAACATCTCAATCCTCCGTACCCGGCGACCCCGCGGGGCCCCCGGCCGCCATCAGGGGCCATCGGCCAGGCAGTCCTGGCCGATCATCTCTTCCGGCTTCTCGATACCGTATTCATCCAGGATGGCAACCGTCAAATCGTAGAGCGCCGGGGCGTCCATCGAGATCTTGCGGTTGCTGATCAGGGTGCCCGGAACCTGGCGGTAGTCCATCGAGTGGTCACCGCTCCAGGCCTCCAGGTTGTCGGTGATCACTTCCTTGGGGAACTCACCGAGGGGGCTCTTCCACGACACGCGGTAGCCCCGGTCGTAGCCGACCATCAGGTCCGGCGACAGCGGGCTGTCGTTGGCCACGTGCTCGCCGTTGAAGTCACGGCCGGGGCGCAGCACCAGCGAGACCACGTTGCGGCCGTTGCGCGGGTCCTTGAACTCCAGCAGGTCCTTCTCCAGCTGATCGAGCAGCTTGGGCTTCTCGACCAGGCTGACGATGCCGTTCTTCTCACGGTTGCGCTGGTTGATGTAGAGGCCGTTGAGCCCCAGGCCGTAGGCCTTGGTCTTCTTCCAGTCGACGTTACTGAAGAACGAACCCCGGCCCTGCTTGGCCGGATCCTTGAGGGTGATGTAGCCCTTCTCCAGCAGCCAGGTGTTGAGGTTGACCGACCAGTAGAAGGGCGCGAAGCCGTGGTCGGACATGATCACGAAGGTCGCGCCCTCGGGCAGCTTGGCCCGGATGCGGCCGACGGCGCCATCGAGGTCCTTGTAGAGCCGGCGCACCCCTTCCTCCAGCTGGCCTTCGGTGTCGAACCCGGGATGCTCCTGATCCTGGAAGTGCCAGAGCATGTGGGTGCCCTGGTCGACGCTGGAGAAGTAGAAGAACATGAAGTCGTCGTCGAAGTTATCCAGGAAGTAGTCGAGCTGCCGCTGCCGCTCGCTGTAGACCAGCGCGACCTGATCCCACAGCTCGCTGTGGTTGAAGATCTCTTCCTGGGCCGCCTTGGTATCGGCGGGCAGGCCCTGGGTATAGAAGTAGCCCAGCTCCTTGTACAGATCGGTGGCCCAGGAATCCGGCGTCGAGATCGGCTGGGCCGGCTCCTCCGGATTGATCTGGAGCGGCGTGACGTAGAGCTCGAACTCCGGCCGCACGCTGCGCAGGTAGAAACGGCCGATGCCGCTGATGCCCTGCAGGTTGGGGATCAAATCGAAGTCGACCCGCTGCCATTCGCTCCACTCCCCGGCCTCGAGGATGAACGCGTCCCCTTCTCCATCCTCGCCGAGGACGATCTTGGCCACGTCCTTGTCCGGATCGATGAAGACCTCGAAGGGCGCTTCCAGCTTGGGGTGCTTCCAGGTCTTGGCGCCGCCGCGGCGCACCGGACCCGGCTCGCAGATCAGCGGGTTCTCGACGGCGAACAGCTTGCCCTTGACCACGTTGTCGTTGACCCGCACCGGGTAGACCTTGCCGCCGGAGACCGTGCGGGCGTTGGGCGGCGGGTTGGTCGTGTAGAACGAGAAGGTCCCCGGGGTTCCCAGCAGATCCGGGGTCCCCATGCCGGAGATGGCCTTCCCGCCATGCTCGGTAGGCGGGTAGTTGGCCGGCATCTTGAAGATCGTCGTCGAGACGTCCGACTCCTCGAGCCACTCGAAGAACGCCTTGCCCTGGCGCAGGTTGATCACCTGGGCCGACTTGAACGGCAGGCAGTACTTGCCGATCTTCAGCCGCTGGTTCCAGGCGGCGTCGCAGCAGTCGGGAATCGTGTCGTCATCGACCCCCGCCATCGATTCGTAGGGCAGCAGCGTCTCGGGATCGCGGTGGATGAAGTCGAAGATGCCGTGGCCGCCCGGGTCCATGCCGGTGATGAAGTTGGACCAGGCCACCGGGCTCAGCGGCGGCATGCTGGTGGTCAGGGGCTTGAAGTCCCCCTCCTCGACCAGCTTCTTGATGTGGGGCAGATCCCCCTTGTCCATGAAGTACTGGACCAGCTTGGGGTCGAGGCCGTCGACGCCCAGCACGAACATCTTCTTTTTCTCGGCGGCGGGGGCGGCGGTGACCGCGAATGCCAGTACGAGAATTGCCAGCGCGCGCAGCTTCATCGGTTGTGGTCCTGCATGAAGGGTTTGCCGTCGCAGTACTTGGGTACCGGCACACCGAACAGATCGAGCACCGTGGGACCGATGTCCATGATGTTGACCTTGGGCACCTTGAGCTGCTGGTTGCAGAAGAAGATCCCGGGCACATCGGGCGGGTTCATGCAGTGGTCGCCGCTCCAGCTCTTGACGTTGTCCTCGAACACTTCCTTCGCGACACCACCGGTAGCGTTGCTCCAGGAAGTGCGGTAGCCGACGTTGAAGCCGACCAGCAGGTCCGGCGCCTGGCGCACGTAGGGACCCTTGTAGATCACGTGGCCGTCGTAGACCTCGGCGATGGCCGCCGAGCCGTCGGCAGGATCCTTGAGCGCCTTCAGCTTTTGCTGGATCTCGGCCTTGAGCGCCTTCTCTTCCTCGCCCGGCTCGACGATGCCCTTGGCCTCGCGCCCCTTGAGATTGAGGTACATGCCGCCAAGACCCACGGCGTAGGCCTTGGTGCGGGACCAGTCGACGCCGTCGAACCACTCCTTGTCATCGGGAGCGACGTCGTCCTTCATCTTCAGCAGCCCCTGCTCGTGGAGCCAGGTATTGAGGTTGATGCCGCGGCGGAAGGTCTTGAAGCCGTGGTCGGACATCACCATCACGATGTCGTCGTCCCGGGTCTTGTCCAACACCCGGCCGACCAGGTCGTCCATCCGCTTGTACAGGTCGCGGATCGCGTCCTTGTGCTCGGTCGTGTCCTTGCCCGGGTTGGCCGGGTGGTCGTCCTCGAGGTAGCGGAAGAACATGTGCTGCAGCCGGTCGGTGATATCGAACACGCAGGCCACGGTGCCCCGCTTGGTCTTCTCCAGCGCGTCGAAGAACATCCGTTCCCGCTCGTCGTGGATCGTCCAGGCGTGCTGCAGCCAGGCTTCCTCGTCCAGCACCCGCTCGTTGAGGCTCCAGGTGTCCTCGGCCAGCCCCAGGGTGGTGTAGCGCCCCTGGGTCTTGGACAGGTACATGGCGTAGGTGAAGGGGTGCGAGATCGGAAGCGCCGGCTTGTCCGGGTCGATGTTGACCGGCGACATATAGAGCTTGAAGTGCGGCTCCAGCTCCTTGAGGTAGAAGCGGCTGATGCCCTTGACCTTGATCCCCAGGCCCGGCTTGAAGTTGAGATCGATCCAGTCGGTGTACTTGCGCAGCTCGAGCGGATGGACCTTGCCGTCGATCACGAGCTCGGCGTCGTGGCCGTTCTTGCCCTTCTTGACCTGGAACGGGATGGTCATGTCCCCGCCCTGGGCCACCATGGAGTTGTCCGGACCGACGATGGTGCTGGAGATGGTGCCGTTCTGCCGATCGACCGGCAGCAGCTGGCCTCCGGTGAAGGCTTCGTGCTCCGCCTCGTCGGTGGAGTAGTAGCTGAAGGTGCCCTGGCTGCCCTTGAGGTCGGGGACCATCATCGCCGACAGCACCGTGCCGTAGAACTTCTCCGGCGGGAAGGTGATCGGCACCCGCAGGATCGAGCTGAACACGCCGTGGTTCCCCAGCACCTTCCAGAAGGGCTGGCTCTTGCGGCCCAGGTCGATGGCGGGCTTGCCCAGCGGAATGCGGTACTTGCCCAGGCTGAGGGTCTTGGGGTTGCTCGAGACCTTGGCCGAGCTCAACTCGGGCAGGTAGCTCTTGCGGTTGGGCACCAGGAAGTCGTAGACGTTGTGCTTGCCCGGGTTGGCGCCGGTCTGGAAGCAGGACCAGGCCACCGGCGACTCCGCCGGGAACGAGGTCTCGAGGCGCACGTAGCTGCCCCGTTCCTGGAGCCGCTTGAAGTTGGGCAACAGCCCCTCGGCCAGGAACTTGTCGGTCAGCTCCGGATCCTGTCCGTCGAGCCCGACGATCACCACCCGCTGCACCCGGCTCTTCTTCAGCGCCTTGCGGCCGCGGAAGCTGCGGATCAGCCGCCGGATCGGCCAGGTGAGCAGCGTCACGAAGGCCAGCAGGAAGGTGACGAAGATGACGAAGAACGAGGAGACGAAGGCGAACCCGGCACCGGGACCGATGTAGGCGTGGGCGGCGGGGGGTTCGAGGAAAAGGAACAGCGCCGCCAGGACGACGACGATCTGCAACCATTTGGCTCGCATGCTTAGCACCTGACCGGACTCAGCTCCGGTTGCGATACAGCTTGGCATCCACCGCCGCGGCCATCTTTGCCGGGTCGAGATTCATGTCGAGGAACGAAGCGATCGCCTCGGCCTGAGCCCGGGGATCCTTAACCACTTCCTTGTAGTCGACGTAGAGATGATCGATGTGCATCGACTCGCGCATCTCGAAGTTGACCTTCTTGAGGTGCACCGAGTAGTTGCGCTTCATCTTCTCGTCGTCGCCCCGCTTGTCCTCTTCATCCCGGCGAGTGAGCATCTTGGCCTGGGAGGCCATGACCTCGTCCAGATCTCGGCGCATGAAGACAATCTTGTAATAATTGTCGGAGGGAAGGTGCGGGATGAGGAAGGAGATGATCTTCACCCCCTTGCCGCGGTAGCCCCGAAGCCACCCCGAATCCTTGTCGCCCTTGTCCAGGTCCTTGACCTGTTCGAGCTCGAAGTACCCCTTGGGGTTGTCCTCGTCGGCCTTGCGGATCTCGTCGATCCCCAGATCCAGCCCGCCCCCCTTCAACATATTCATCATCATCGAGGTTCCGCTGCGGGGCAAACCGGAGATGACGACGATCGGCGGACCGAGCCGGCGACGGGTCAGGGCTTTTTTGATCCCTTCGAACAAAACACACTCCGACAACAAGTTACGGGCGCTTGAGACGGGGCAATATACGACATGGCCCACCCGATTTCCATCGCCGGTTTCGTCGTTTCGGCTATTTGAGCGGGCCGGAAAAGCGGGCCGGCCCCGGGGCCTAAGTGTCGCCGGGAGAGCAAATTGACGGCGATTGGGGCGGGTTTCTATAATGCAGGGCCCGGCAGAAAACCCGACCTTGGAGCATCACATGTCCCGAATCGTTGAAGCGCTGGTTCACCGCGCCGGCCTGGCCGACATCTATGAGAAGGTCGAGGCAGGCCAACGCCTGTCCTACGACGACGGGGTCCGCCTGTTCCAGAGCAAGGAGTTGATGCCCATCGGGGCCATGGCCAACCGGGTCCGGGAGCGCAAGAACGGCAACCTCGCCTACTTCGTGCGCAACATGCACCTGAACCCGACCAACGTCTGCACCGTCGACTGCAAGTTCTGCGGCTTCTATCGGCCCTACCGGGACAAGACCCGGGGCTGGACCTGGTCGCTGGACCGCTGCCTGCAGGAGGTCGAGCGCCGGATGGAGGAGCCGCTGACCGAGGTGCACATCGTCGGCGGCCACAACCCGGACTACCCCTACGAGTTCTACACCGACCTGGTCAAGGGCATCCGCGGCGTGCGGCCGGACATGCACGTCAAGGCCTTCACCGCCGCCGAGTACGACTTCTTCCACAAGCGCTTCAAGAAGCCGCTGGACGAGGTGTTCGAGGACTTCCGCGAGGCGGGGCTCGGTTCCCTTCCCGGCGGCGGCGCCGAGGTGATGTCCGAGCGGGTGCGGCAGCTGATCTACAAGAAGAAGATTCCCGCCGAGCGCTGGCTGGAAGTGACCCGCATGGCCCACGAGAAGGGCTTCCGCTCCAACGCGACCTTGCTCTACGGCCACGTCGAAACCCTGGAAGAACGGGTCGAGCACCTCTGCCGGCTGCGGGAACTGCAGGACGAGACCGGCGGCTTCATGTGCTTCATCCCGCTGGCCTTCCATCCCGAGAACACCGAGATGTCCGAACTGCCGGGACCGACCGGCTTCGACGACCTGATGACCATCGCCGTCTCGCGGTTGATGCTCGACAACTTCGATCACATCAAGGCCTACTGGATCATGATCTCCCAGCGCATCGCCCAGACCGCGCTGAACATGGGCGCCGACTGCATCGACGGCACCGTGGTCGAGGAGAAGATCGTGCACATGGCCGGCGCCAAGACCCCGATCGGCCTGACCATGGACATGCTGCTCAAGCTGATCCGCGACGCGGGCCGCGAGCCGGTCCAGCGGGATTCGCTCTACAACGTGCTGCACCGCTTCGACGCGGTGGCCTGACGCCGGAGCGCCCTTGAGCAACCCGGTACGTATCGGAGCGGTCTCCTACCTCAACACCCGTCCGCTGGTGCAGGGGCTGGAGCACGGCATCGGCGCCCAACGGATCGATCTGTCCTACGACGTGCCCTCGGTGCTGGCCCGGCGGCTGGCGGCGAAAGAGCTGGACGTGGCGCTCCTGCCGGTGGTCGAGCTGGCGCGGATTCCCGATCTCGAGATCGTGCCCGGGCTCGGCATCGTCGTGCGCGGCGCGGCCCAGTCGGTGCTGCTGGTCTCGAAGAAGCCGCTGGATGAGATCCGCCGGGTGGCGCTGGACCCGGAGTCGCGCACCAGCAACGCGCTGGTCCAGGTGATCTGCCGCGACGCCCTGGGCCTGCAGCCGGAGTTCGCCCCCGCGGGGCTGGACCTGGCGGAGACGCTGCAAGATCACGACGCCGCCGTGCGCATCGGCGACAAGGCGCTGTTCGAGCCGCTGCCCGAAGGGGTCCACGCTCTG
>CAZBZH010000135.1:0-2427 GCA_964496265.1 uncultured Acidobacteriota bacterium
GCGCGCGGTGCCCTGGGGCATCGCCGGGATACTGGGCTGGACCCTGCTGGCCCGCTTCGGCCCGTACCCGATCAGCATGGTCGGCGTCCCCGGCGAAGAGGTCTCCAACACCCTGCCGCCGGACATCATGCTGCTGGCTCTGGGCGCGGCCCAGGTCGGCATCCTGCTGATGCTCGAAGGGCCGATGCGGCGCCTGCTGGCCAGGGTCGCCGTCTGGACCACGGTGGTGCTGATCAACGGCATGATCATGAGCGTCTACCTGTGGCACATGACCTCGATCGCCATGGCCATCGGCGTGGCGCGTCTGTTCGACGGCTTGGGGCTGCACGAACCGCCGGGAACCGGCGACTGGTGGCTGGGCCGCATCCCCTGGCTCGCGGTCTACGTGATCGGCCTGATTCCCCTGCTGGCGCTGTTCGGCCGTTTCGAGCGGTTGCGCGCCCCCGAGGTCACGCCGCGGCTCCCGGTATGGCGGGTCGTCCCCGGCCTGGTGTTGATCGCCGTGTCGATCGCCTCGGTGACCCTCGGCGGCATTGCCCACGACGGCGGTTTCGGCGTGCGCTTCGGCATGATCGGCGCGCTGATCGCCGGGTCCTTGCTGGTCGGGGTCCCGGGGACGAATCCATTCCGCGGACGGGCCAGCACAGGCTAGAGTGGACACACTTTCCGACTGGTCGCAAAATATGACCAGGAGGTTTCATGAAGTCCATCGGCGCCGCGAAATTCAAGGAACAATGCCTCGCCTTGCTGGACAGCCTCGAACCCGAGGGGCTGGTCATCACCAAGCACGGCAAACCCGTTGCAACTCTGAAACCCTATGCCAACTCGTGCGCCTCGTTGATCGGCTCGATGAAGGGCAAGATCACGATGCATGACGACGCCCTCTCAACCGGCTCCAAATGGAAGGCCCTTGATTAGCCTGGACACCCGTGTCCTCGTGCGTGCCCTGCTGGGCACACTGAGCCGGAAAGAAAAGAAGCTTCTCTCCTCGAACCCCTGGAGTATTTCCTCCATCGTCCTGTGGGAAATCGCCAAGCTTGCACAGCTGGGACACATCGAGATGGACCTGGACGACGCGGGGTTCAAGCGCACCCT
Source organism: uncultured Acidobacteriota bacterium (assembly GCA_964496265.1). GTDB lineage: Bacteria > Acidobacteriota > Polarisedimenticolia > Polarisedimenticolales > Polarisedimenticolaceae > Mor1. The sequence continues at coordinate 1,096 of CAZBZH010000135.1, forward strand.
GAGTGCGATCAAGTGCTGGCCCCTTGACCTAGATGTCTGTACACGCTCGACACGCCTGGATTTTCAGGGTGACCCTGCCGACGAGTTGATCGCGGCGACGGCGATCGTTCACAACGTGCCTCTACTCACACGAGACCGAGCGATCCGACGCTCAAGGCTGGTTCCACTCGCTGACTAGCTCTAGCGGGAAACGAGCCACAGCACGGGCTCCTGCTCCCCTGCTGTTCCTCCGGCGGTTCTCTCCACGACTCGACGGGCCGGGTTCAATCCCAGCCAACGACGGACAGCCCTGGCTTCCGGCCGTCCCCCTGGATGCCCCCGGTAGGCAACCACACTCAGCAACCCGCCTGGACGCAGGAGTTTCCACGCAACGTCGAGAGCGGCTACGGTCGATTCCGGCTCGGTGACGAGGCTCTTGTCGCCCCCCGGCAGATAGCCCAGGTTGAACATCACCGCACCGACCCGCCCGGCAAGACCGGCGGGCAGCAATGTGTCGAGTTCACCATGGTTCCCCTGGATCACCCGGACCTGCGGCAGGCGCTCCTCGGCCACACGCCTCTCCACCCCGCGGACCGCGACCTGCTGAATGTCCACGGCGTAGACCTGTCCGGTTTCGGCAACGCAGCGAGCGAGGAAGACCGTGTCGTGACCGTTTCCGGCCGTGGCATCGATGGCGATCTCGCCTGGCTTCAACACGCGGCGTACCGCGGCGTGGGCCTGCTCGGTCAGGCGCGGAGGCCGTGACGACGAGGCAGGCAGCTCGAGTCGATAGGCCTCACGGACCTCCCCGCGGCCGCAGAGGAGGTCGGCCAACTGGGCCGCGACCGTGGGGGCCAGCAGCGATCCCTTGGAACCGAGGCCGTTGAGCAAGCCGAGGCAAGGGTGGTCCGGATGCATCCCGGCCCGTGGGCGGCGCCCGCTCATGATCGGCCGCACCGCCGCCTGGTGATCGACGACCTCGTAGGGCCGGCGCAGCAACCCGCGGAGCTTTCCCTCCAGTTCCTCGCGTCCCTCGGAGGTCGGGACATCGTCCAGGGCGTCCCAGCCGTACGTCGCCCCCACCCGGAACCGGTCGCCGTCGGCGGGAGCCAGCCAGACCTGACGGTGCACCGTGCGCTCCGACCGCAGCCCCGGGACCCTAACGGTCAACGCCTCTCCTTTCGCGGGACGGAACGAGAGCTGGTCGAACCAGGGAGAGCGGGTGGCCGCAAAGCCCTGACAGAGCACCGCGCAACGGACCTCGATCCCGTGCCCGGCCAGGACCACCCGCTCCCTTTCCGGCTCGAGCTCCGCGGCCAGGTCCAGGTGGGCCGCGAGAAACATGCCTTCCCG
>CAZBZH010000135.1:2527-8231 GCA_964496265.1 uncultured Acidobacteriota bacterium
GCTTCATTCCACAGCGAGACGAAGTCCGGCGTCACGCCGAAGCGTTTGCCGGTCACCGGCGTGATCAGCCCCGCCGCCACCCGGGAGGCCGCGCTCTCGCGATCGCCGTCGACCACCAACACCCGGCGGCCCCGTTCGATCAGGCGCCAGGCCAGGGTGGTGCCGGCCAACCCCTGACCGACGATCAGGACATCGTGGGTCACGGCACCTTGATGCCGAGCCGGGTCAGGTCCGCCTCGGCCTGGGGGCCCCAGCCGCGGTTGGCCGCGGGACTCGCCGGGCTCGGGTGCAGGATGCGACCGAGCTTGATGTCGTGGCCGGCCAGCACCTCCCGGGCCCGTTTCTCGGCGAAACCGCCGACGCCGATCAGCCATTCGGGTCGTAGCCGTTCGACCACGCGCAGCAGCGCGTCGTCACAGGCACGAAACAGCGGATCGCGCTCCGCTGCGGGAAGCTTGTCGGGGGTGCGGTTGCGGCCGGTGGACTCCATGAACACCAGCGGGCAGTAGTTGTAGACGAAGAACCGGGCGAAGAACGCCTGCGGCTCGCCGAAGCGCTCCCGGGCCCAACCCCACAGCCGCTGCCCCGAGACCTCGCTGCGGGTGCAGTCGAAGCCGTCGATGGGACGCTTGGGGTGTTCGTTGCGCGGCTTTTTGACCTGGCCGTCAATGCCCAGCCAATCCCGCACCAGGCTGACCTCGCCGAAGGGCACCCCGGTCTGGGCCATGCCGAAGGGTCCCGGGTTCATTCCGAGGAACAGCGCCTCCTTGCCCGGCTTGCCGTAGCGCTCGAGATACCGGGAGTGGGGCTCCCAGGCGTAGCGCAGCGGGTTGTAGACGTGGGTCACCGGCTCGGCAAAGCGCATGCGGGCCACGCGGCGGGACAGGCGTTCGGCGGTCTCGGTCAGGGCGGGCAACGGGCTACCTCCGGAAAGGCGTCAGGATCGACCATCGGAGCCCCCGGGTCAATGCCGGCGCCGGACGGCGCCTTAGAGCCTGCGCCGTAACATTCAGAAACATTTCGTGACGCGGGGCAACGACCGCGGCACACCCACGAGATGTACGTTTCCCATCCTCTAGGGCGAACGGCGGTTGGAACCGCCCTAACGAACGGAGGATGAGATGAAATCAGCACTCGCACTGACCGCGACCCTGCTCCTCGCCGGCGCCGGAGCCCTGGGCATCAGCATGTCCGGGGAGGAGGGCAAACTCCATGAGCACCTGCGCCATCTGGGTCACCCCATTCACGGCAGCCACGGCGGCGCGGGCCACGGTTCGATGGCCAGCCTGTTCGCCGAGGGTGAGCTCGACAGCCGGCAGCTCGAACGGGTGGTCGACGCCGACCGGGCCTTCGCCGAGTTTCACCGCAACGGCTTCGGCTCGCTGCAGGAACTCCACGAACGCCTGCTGGCCGAGTACGAGAGCGGCGCCACCGACGCCGCGTCGATCCGCGGTATCGTCGACCAACAGTTCGACCGGATGCGCCAGGCTGCCTACAAGGTGACCGACGAGATGATCGGCGCGATGGATACCCTCGACGAGGCCCAACGGCGCCGGGTGCTCGAGCACCTCAAGGGCAACGCCGCCGACCGCTCCGGCGGCTCGATCTAGCCCACACTTCGACAGGAGACCCGCGCGCCACGGCGGTGGCGAACCGCTTTCGCCGCCGCCGTGGCATGATCGCACCATGACCCGGCTGTTGATGATCGACGACGACGAGAAGCTGGTAGCCCTGATGCAGGAGTACCTCTCGGGCCACGGCTTTCACGTGGACTCTGCCGGCGATGGTGAGGCGGGGCTGGCCGCCGCCCTGGCGGAACCACCCGAGCTGGTCATTCTCGACCTGATGTTGCCCGGCCTCGACGGACTCGAGGTCTGCCGTCGATTGCGGCAATCCTCCTCGGTGCCGGTGCTGATGCTAACCGCCCGGGGTGAGGACACCGACCGTATCGTCGGCCTCGAGCTCGGCGCCGACGACTACCTGGCCAAGCCGTTCAACACCCGGGAGCTGTTGGCCCGCATCCGGGCGATCCTGCGCCGGGCCCGCCCGGAGCCCGAGGGCACGGCCGCGGAGCGGATCCAGGTCGGCCCATTGACCATCGACAGCGGACAACGCGCGGTAACCCTGCGCGGCGAGGTGGTGGAACTGACCTCCACCGAGTTCGACCTGCTCCGCGCCCTGGCGCGCAACCGCGGCATGGTTCTCTCCCGGGAACAGTTGCTGGAACAGATGCACGGCCCGAGCTGGGCGGCCTACGACCGCTCCATCGACGTGCACATCAGCCGCCTACGCCACAAGCTCGAACGGGACCCACGGCACCCGCGACTGCTCAAGACCGTCCGCGGCGCCGGTTACCAGCTGGTGCGCGAGGACGGCACATGAAGCGTTACCTGCTGGCGGCCAAGATCGCCGCGGTCTTCACCGTGACCACCTGGTTGTTCGTCATCCTGGCGCTTCATCTGTTCTCCAGCATGGTGCTGCATTCCCACGAGCACCGTTCGATGCATGAGGCCCACAGCGACTTCATGATGACGGTGCTCTGGGTCGGACTCGGCGCTTCGGCGCTGATGACCCTCTTCTCGGTCTACGTCACCCGCCACCTGCGCCGCATGAGCCAGTCGATGAACCGCATCGCCGCCGGGGACCTGGATCACCGGGTCTCGGAGCGCGGCCGCGATGAAGGGGCTGCCATGGCCCGCAGTTTCAACGCCATGGCGGACAAGGTGCAGGGCATGGTGACCGGACAACGGGAGCTGATGGCAGGGGTCTCTCATGAGCTGCGTTCGCCGCTGACCCGCATGAAGGTCTCCCTGGCCATGTTGCGTGAAGAGAATCGCGGCGGCTCACGCGTCGAGGCCCTGGAACAGGAGGTCGACGCCCTCGATGAGTTGGTCGGCGAACTGCTGCTGGCCAGCCGGCTGGAACTACAGGGGCTCGCCCAGAGCGAGACGGTGGCGCTTGGCGAACTCTGCCTGGCCGCCTGGCAGCGGGTCGCGGCCGAGGCCGGGGACCAGGGGGTGCGCCTGGATCTGACCGCCCGGGCACGAGACGCGCGCCTGACCGTTGACCGGCGCTTGTTCGAACGGATCCTGGGCAACCTGTTCGAGAACGCGGTGCGCTATGCGGGGAAGGGTGTGGTCACCGTCGACGCCGAGAACCCGGGGAGTGGTTACCGCGTGACCGTCGAGGACCAGGGCCCCGGGGTCGCCGAACCGGACCTCGCGAGACTGTTCGAGCCCTTCTTTCGGGCAGACCGTTCCCGGGCGCGCAGCACCGGTGCCGAGGGGCTGGGACTGATGATCGTTCGCCGGGCGATGGAGGCCCATGGCGGGAGCGCCTCGGCCCAGCGGGGTTCGACGGGTGGGCTGCGGGTGGTGCTGAGATTGCCCGCCCCTGGGGTCCATTCCGCCTAGATTCAATTATTAAAATATTTCAGCACTCCACAAACTTTCATAGCCATGTCCAGGACAAAAGCTCTAAACCCTGGTCCTCTCCGGTCGATGAGTGTGGCTCCACCTCAACCAAGGGAAGGTCACACGGATGTTTCGATTCGGTCGGGCGAAAGAGCGTGCTTACGAGAACGGACGGATTCAGGTCAGCGACAAGGAAGTCGAAGTGCGACTGCGCTTCCAGGGACTCACCGAGGAGGACCTCGGCGTGATGGCGACCTGGTCCGAAGTCGGCAACCGGGCAATGGACAAGCTGGTCGATCGATTCTACGAACACATCGCCCAAAACCAGCTGACCCAGGACTTCCTGACCAAGCACACCACCGTGGCCCGGCAGCGCCCGCTGCTCACCCGTTACGTGACCACCTTGCTCAGCGGTGTGATCGACGACGCCTACGTCGCGTCGCGCAACAAGGTCGGCTCCCGGCACAACGACATCGAGTTGGACTTCAACTGGTACGTCTCGATGTACGAGATCATCCGCAAGTCCCTGGTCGAGGCGGTGGAGGAAGCCGGCGCCACCGACGCCGAGCTCCACCGCTTCAAGGATGCGCTGGTTCGTCTGATCCAGACCGACATCGCCCTGGTCAGCAACGCTCTGGCCGAGTCCCAGCGGCATCTGCGTCTCGAAGTCGAAAAACAGCGCGACGAAGTGCTGACCTTCTTCGGCGAGGCGTCGAAGGTGTTGAATGGGTTGGCCGAGCGCGACCTGAGCAAGCGGATGGATGGAGACTACGAGGGCGAGTTCAAGCGGACCCAGGATGCGCTGAACACCGCCATCGACAACCTGGACCAGGGTCTGTCCCAGGTGCTCGACGGAACCGACCAGATCAGCAACCGCTCCGGCCAGATCAGTACGGGCAGCAAGTCGCTGGCCGAGAACGCCAGCCGCCAGGCGGGCACGCTTGAGGAGGTCTCGGCCAGCCTGCAGGAGATCACCTCCATGTCCCAGCAGAACATGGGCAACGCCCAGGAAGCCCGCTCGATGGCCGAGGATGCCAGCACCGCGACGAAGAAGGGTGTGGAGTCCATGGAGCGGCTGTCGAAAGCGATCCACAACATCAAGCAGTCCTCGGACGAGACCGCCGTGATCATCAAGACCATCGACGAGATCGCCTTCCAGACCAACCTGCTGGCCCTCAACGCCGCGGTCGAGGCGGCGCGAGCGGGGGACGCGGGCAAGGGTTTCGCCGTCGTGGCCGAGGAAGTCCGCAACCTGGCGATCCGCTCCGCCGACGCAGCCCGGGATACCGCGGCGATGATCGAGGAGTCGGTGAGCAAGTCCGCCGACGGCGTGGCCCTCAACCAGGAGGCGCTACGCAATCTCCAGGAGATCGACGGCCAGGTGACCAAGTTCGGCGCGATGATGGCCGACATCGTCTCGGCCTCGGGGCAGCAGGCCTCGGGGGTCTCCCAGATCAATGACGGGATGACCCACCTCAACCAGCTTACCCAGCAGAACGCGGCCAACGCCGAGGAATCGGCGTCTGCTTCGTCGGAGCTCTCGTCGAGGGCCGAGGACACCCGGCAACTGGTCACCAGCTTCCAGCTCAGCCACACCCGGGATCAAGGCGGCGGCATTCCGTTCTTCGGCAACCAGCCCTACGAGGACTGAGGCGGCACGACGCGCCCGATGAACTAGCGCTGTTCCCCGGCCCGGGCACGGATGCGCTCGATCCGAGCCCGGGCATTGTCATTCCCGGGATCGAGTTCGATCGAGCGTTCGTAGGCGGCGATGGCTTCCTTGTCCCGGCGCAGGGCCATGTAGGCCTCGCCGAGACTGTCCCAGGTGTTGGGAGCCTCGGGAAAGAGTTCGGTGTTGAACTCGAAGATCGCCAGGGCCTGAGCGAACTTGCGCTCGCCGACCAGCGCGTAGCCGGCACGGTTGACCAAGCCCTCGACGAGCGCGGGGTCGCCGGCCTTGGCCTGAGCCTCGAGGGACTTCTTCGCGGCGCGCTTCTTGCCGGCGATCAGGTCGACCAGCGCCCCGCTGACCGGGATCATCGGATCCGCCTCTGCGGGGATCAATCCGAGGATGGAGCGAGCCCGGCCGGTGTCCTCCCGAGCCGCGGCCCCCAGGGCAGCCGCCATCACCTGATCGGCGGGGGCGATGCCCTCGAAGTTCCCCTCGGCATCGTGGATCGGATAGTAGCGCTGCCTCGTGTCCATCTCGTGGAGGCTTCCGTCGGGCTGCAGGTAGTGGTTGAAGGTGCCCGAGTTGGGAGAGAACGCCAGTAGCTCCCCCTCCTCGAGGG
>CAZBZH010000135.1:8260-9394 GCA_964496265.1 uncultured Acidobacteriota bacterium
CGGATAGTCCCACTCCCCCAACATCGGTTCCAGCGTGCGGCCCGGTACCTCGGTCACTCCCTCCTCGGGGGTCTCCTCGAGGGCGGTGAGCTGCGGCGCATCGACCGGGGCGCCGGTGCGTGCCGCGAGGATCTGCTTGATCAGGCCGATCAGCGGCCCCATCGGCGTGCGCTCACCGGCGTAGGTGTTGGCCCGGTTGACGATCACGAGATCGCTCTCGGGAAGGACCGCGATCATCTGATTGCCCACACCGAGAGCGGCGAACATGCCGTGTTCGGCCAGTTCCGGCTCGCGGAAAACCCACCACATGAAGCCGTAGCCCATCCGCTCGTTATCGATGGAGTACATGGCGGAGCTGCGGCGCACCCAGTGCTCCGACAGGATGCGTTTGTCCCCCCACTCCCCCATCCGCGCGTAGAGCAGCCCGAAGCGGGCCGCGTCCCGGGCGGACATGCGAAAGGGGTACGCCGGGTACTTCGACTTGTCCCGTTCGTAGTGGTAGTAGCCGTCGGAAATCCGCCAGTCTTCCATCTGCAGCGGACCGCCGAAGTGTTCGTCGAAGGCCTCGAACAGATCGTCGCCAGTTTCCTGCATCAGGATCGTCGCCGCCGTGTTGAAGTCCCAGTTGTTGTAGGCGAAGAAACGCCCCGGGCCTTCGCTTCCCCGGGGCCGGCTGTCGGTGCGGCCGGCGTAGGCGGCGGGATGGAATACGCCGGAACGGGCCTTCAGCAGATCGAGGATTCGCGCCTGCTTTTCTCGATCCAGCAGCGGCTCCGGCTCATCGTCGATACCGAGATCCGCCAGGGTCTTGTTCAGCTCGATCTCACCCCTGTCCCAGTAGATGCCGTAGAGTCCGGTGAGGAAGCTCTTGCGCACCGAGTGGCACATGAAGCGCCGGTCGGTATCCCCCCAGTTGGCCACTACCGCACCGTCGGCGATGACCATCAGAGCCGAGGAAGGCAGCCCCTCCCAGGTCTCGCGGGCGGCCTCGAGCCGAGCCGGATCGAAGCCGGCCTGGGAGACATCGGTGAAACGCATCCAGTCCGCACCGGGCACACGACCGGGGGCCTCGGCCGCATGTACCGGCAGAGCAACGGCCGACATAGCGGCCGCCGAGCCGACCAGGAGCAGACC
>CAZBZH010000136.1:0-9358 GCA_964496265.1 uncultured Acidobacteriota bacterium
GCGAGGCACCGATACCCGGGGTGCCTACATCAATCGGATCAAGTTCAGCGAGATTCAGGCCTCGGGCTTCGTCTGGTCGATGAGCCGTTCCTACGACGGAGGGCAGACCTGGATCGAGAACATCGCCGTCAACCGAGCTCGTCGGGTTTCGAAGACTCCCGCCGGTTGACCGCCGGGTCCTCTCCTTCTCGCGAATCCATCCAGGTGAGAATCGCCTCCAGCCGGCTGTGGACCTCCAGCTTCTGCAGGATGTGCTGGACGTGATTGCGCACGGTGACGCCGCTCACCTGTAGCGAGGCGGCGACGTCGGCGGTGCTGGCTCCTGCCGCGAGCAGGCTGAGGATCTCCCGCTCTCGCGGGGTCAGCCGCGCCACCCGGGGATCCGGTTCGGGGACGGGGGTGTCTCGCGTCGCGTTATCGCCTTCGGCACAGGGCAGCAGCACGTGAACGATGCGCGGCCCGTCGGCGCCGGGCACGACCCTGGAGTGCAAGTCGACGAGGCCACCGCCGGAGGCTTCGGGTAGCCGAACCCGGTGAGTCAGCTCATCGACACCCCTGGCGGCCTGCTGGCGGACGGCGCAGCGGGTGCTACAGAAGGGGCGGCCGTCGGGAGCGCGGAGCCCGGTCGACTCCCAGCAGGGGGCATCTTCCGCGGCGCGGTCGCTGGCGAGCCACTCCCGGGCGCAGCGGTCCTGCTGCTCCAGCCGGCCGCGGGTGTCGGTGATCAGCACGCCGCAGCGGTTCGCTTCGGGCTTCCGGCTCAAGGCTCCCCCGCACGCAAGGCGGCCGCCCTCGCGGGCGGCCGGGATCTTGCCGAAGCCTACTCCGGGAGCTTCGGGAGGGTCCAGCCGGATCTCGGACGATCCGGCTCCCCTTGGTGCGGAGCCGCGGCGTCAGGGAGTTCGCCGCGGCTCCCGGTTCGCGATCCGGACGTTATTCCTCTTCAGGAGCAGGCCGCAGCGGCCTCGTCCGGACGTCCAGCGCCATCAGGGTGTCGCCGTTGGCCACGACCACTTCCATCTGAGGGTCGTTGTCCAGGTCGGCGGCGACCAGCGAGAAGCTGGCGTAGTCGATCTTGTCCAGCGGGAAGGCCCACAGCGGGTTGAGGTCCCCGTCGAGGGCTCCGACGTAGTAGTGAGGCAGCGGCGATTGGTCCAGCGGGTTGAAGGCGCCGATCAGGATCTCTTGCAGTCCATCCTGGTTGACGTTACCCAGCACATGGGTCACGACCCCGTAGACCGACCACATCACCTCACCGGTCATGCCGTCCATCACCGTCAGCCGGGTGCTGTCCCGGTCGCTGGCGACCACTTCGATCCGATGCCTGAAGTGGAACTCGTCGTTGACCACGTCGGCCACGGAGAGCAGGGTGCCCTTGTGGCGTCCGCCGCTCATCCAGTCGATCCGGCCTTCGGGGCCGTAGCAGGTGGTCGGGGAACCGCCGGAGAGCATCTCGGGGCGGCCGTCACCGCTCACGTCGGCGGCGACGATATCAGCGCCGAACCCGGGCCCTTCGACCGGCATGGTCCAGCCCTCATCGGAGCGGACGTCGATCAGCGAGACCCGGTTGGCTTCGCCGACGGCGATGTCGTGGACTCCGTCGAAGGTCAGGTCGAGGGTGTCGAGGGACAGCGGGCGGCCGGCATGGAAGGCGTGGAGGCGTTTGCCGTCCGACGCGTTCCAGACCAACACGCAGCCCCCGTAGGGATAGGTGTTGTTGGCGCCGACGATGTCGATCAGGCCGTTACCGGTGACATCGGCGTAGGCCAGATCGGTGATCTCGGCGAAATCTCCGTCCGCGGTCCAGAGTTCCTGCCCGTGACGGTCCAGCACCTGGATCCGGGCCGGATCGGCCATGGCGGTGGCGATCACCTCGGGATGTCCGTCGCCATCGAGATCCCGGATGTCGGCGGTGGCGTTGACTGCCTTGTCGGCCAGTTTCTGACGCCACAGCGCCTTGCCGGTTTTCCCGCTGACGGCGGTCACCTGGCCGTCCCGGGTGCCGAAGACCACGTCGGGAGTGCCGTCGTAGTCCAGATCGGCAACGGCGTAGCCGTCACCCCAGGAGTCGAGGTTGTAGATCCCCTGTGGAACGTCGAAGGTCCAGAGGGGCTTGGCCTGTAGTTCGCCCGCAGCCGCCACCGGCGACGCGCCGATGAGGGCAACGGTCAGGATGGTCAACAGGGTTACGTGACTACGAGTGCGGCTGAACACGGCGAACCTCCTCGTCTGCCGTGCGGCGTTTGCGGCCGGTCTCCCTTGCTTGCGTTGCAGCCGGGTTACGCCGACGGCGGAATTACGTTTACTTCTAGGGGGTATTTGCATGCAGAAGGGCCGCGGCGTCCATGATGCGATTGCATCAGATCGCGGATCGAAATGGTGCGATAATCGGTTTTCACATGCGTGTCGCCCTGATCCATGACTGGTTGACCGGCCGCCGAGGCGGCGAGAAGTGTCTCGAAGTCTTCGGGGAGCTCTTTCCCGAGGCGCCGATCTACACCCTGGTCCACGAGCCGGGCGCGGTGTCCGAACCGATCGATGCCCATCCCATCGTTCCGTCGTTTCTCCAGCGCATTCCCGGCGCGGTCAAGCGCTACCGATCCCTGCTGCCGTTGATGCCGGCCGCGATCGAGCAGTTCGATCTCGAAGGCTACGAGTTGATCCTGAGTTCCAGTCACTGCGTGGCCAAGGGAGTCATCCCATCCCCCGAGGCGCTGCACCTGAGCTACGTGCACACGCCGATGCGCTACGCCTGGGACCTGCGCCACACCTACCTGCGGTCCCGCGGGGTGTTGACTCGCGCGGTTGCGCCGTTTCTGCTTCAGCGCCTGCGGCAGTGGGATGTGTATAGCGCCGCTCGGGTCGACGCGTTCGCCGCCAACTCCTCTTTCGTGGCCCAGCGGATCCGGCGCTACTACCGGCGCGACGCCCAGGTGATCCACCCGCCGGTCGACACCGAGTTCTTCACACCGGAAGAAGGGCCGGGACCCGGGGAGACCGGCCGGGGGGATCGCTACCTGATGGTCGCGGCGCTCGTGCCCTCCAAGGGGGTTGACGCGGCGATCGAGGCCTTCGCAACCCTGGGGCGTCCCCTGGATATCGTCGGCGGAGGCCCGATGGGGCGCACCTTGAAACGGCGCGCGCCGGACAACGTGCGTTTCCTCGGCTGGTTGAGTGACGCGGAGGTGCGCCGCCGCTACGCCGAGGCGCGCGCCGTGGTCGTGGCCGGTATCGAGGACTTCGGCATCGTTCCGCTCGAGGCCGCGGCCATGGGCTGCCCGGTGATCGCTCCGGCCCAGGGGGGCACCGGTGAAACGGTGATCCCGGCCGACCGGCCCAACCCGGTCGCTCCGGCGGCATCCGGCCGTGGCAGCGAACCTACCGGAATCCTGTTCGATCCCCCCAACGCCGATGCGCTGGTCGATGCCGTGCAGCGCTTCGAGCGCCTCGAACAGGTGTTCGAGCCGGAATCGCTGCGGGCTCACGCCCTCGGGTTCGGGCGGGAGCGGTTCAAACAGGAGATCCGTGGCTTCATCGACCGGGTGCTCGCGACCCGCGTCTCCGGAGGGCGGCGTGTCGCCCACCTTGACATGGCCTCGCGCCCGTCTTAACCCTGGCATTGCGGTGGGGCCCGTCCTGCTGAGCGAGAACGCATGACGAACAAGGATTTCTACGAGGTACTCGGTGTCCCACGGGATGCCGACGAGAAGGCGATCAAGGCCGCTTACCGCAAGCTGGCCCGCCAGTACCATCCCGACCTGAATCAGGGCGACGCGGGCGCCGAACAGAAGTTCAAGGAGGTCTCCGAGGCCTTCGCGGTGCTCTCCGACCCGGAGAAGCGCGCCAAGTACGACCGTGGCGGCGCCCAGGCCTTCGGCCCCGACTTCAACCCGTTTCAGGGGATGGGGTTCGACTTCCGCACCGCCGGTGGCGGGGCCCAGGGTTTTCCCGACCTCTCGGAGCTGTTCGAGGCCTTCGGCATGGGCGGGGGAGCCGGCATGGGGGGCCGCGGCCGCCCGCGGGCGCAGAAGGGGCAGAGCCTCGAACTTGAAGTCGAGGTGGCTTTTGCCGACGCGGTCAAGGGAGCGACCCTGCAGATGCAGGTGCCCCGCCGGGTCTGGCGAGGTGGCGGATTCCAGCGTGTCGAGGAACGCATCAAGGTGCGCGTCCCCGCCGGTATCGGCGATGGCGGCAAGGTTCGTCTCGCCGGCAAGGGGGATGAGGGCATGGGCGGCGGCCCAGCCGGCGATGTGTTCCTGGTCGTGCGGGTCACGCCGGATTCAACCTTCCGCCGCGAGGGACGGAATCTGGTGGTCGACGTGCCGGTGGGTATCGCGACGGCAGCTCTCGGCGGTCAGGCGGAGGTGCCGACCCTCGACGGCAGCGCCAAGATCAACATTCCCGCAGGGACCGCCAGCGGCCAGCGCTTCCGGTTGAAGGGCAGGGGAGTGCCCGGCCGGAACGGGAGTGCTGCCGGCGATCTGCTGGCGGTGCTGCAGATCGCGCCGCCCAAGGACCTCGATCCCAAGTCCCGCGAGCTGATCGAGGAGTTCGCCAAGCTCAATCCCGGGCCTTGATGACGCTCCACCTGCTGCATCCGGCGATGGTGCATTTCTCCATCGCCTTTCTGGTTGCCGGCGCGGCGATCGAATCGGTCGGGACCCTTGCCGCGCGGCCAGCGGCGTCTCGCTTCGGGACGGTGCTGCTCGCTCTGGGCACGGTCAGCGTGATCGTCACCCTGGCCACCGGCTACCTGGCGGCAAACACCCTCGATATTCCGGCGGCGGCCCAGGCGACCTTCGAGGCCCACGAACGCAACGGCTGGATCGTGCTGGCCCTGTTCGGGCTGGGTTTCTTCTGGAAGGCGCTCTACCGCGGCACGCTGCCGCCGATGCAGGCGAGGCTCCACGCGGTCTACCTGCTGCTGGCCGCGGCGTTCGTGCTCTACAGCGGCTATCTCGGCGCCGAGCTCGTCTACGATCACGGCGTCGGCGTCGGCGTGCGCTAGGCCGGGCGCGGGTCGCGCGGGCTCAATCCTCGCTGGTCAGTAGATCCCGCATCTCCTGTAGCCGGGCCTTGTCCTCCTCCGCCAGATCCGGATAGCGCAGTCCCAGCGAAATCAGGTTGTCGCGAATGATCTGGGCGACGGTCAGGCGCATGAACGGCTTGTCGTCGGCGGGGATGGCGTACCAGGGCGCCCAGGGCCGTGACGTTTCGGCCAGCGCCTCCTGGTAAGCCTTCATGTAGCTCTTCCAGTGACCGCGCTCCTTGACGTCCGCCACCGAGAACTTCCAGTTCTTCTCGGGCTCGTCGATGCGCGAGAGGAAGCGCCGCTTCTGCTCGTCCCGGGAGACGTTGAGGAAGAACTTGAGGATCATCGTGCCGTTCCGCGCCAGGTGTTTCTCGTGGTCGCGGATCGAACTCATGCGGTGCTTCCAGATCTTCTCCCGGTCGACCTCGTCGGGGAGCCGCTGTCCATCGAGGATTCCCGGGTGCACCCGCACCACCAGGACCTCCTCGTAGTAGCTGCGATTGAAGATCCCGATGCGGCCGCGCTCGGGGAGCCTGCGAGCGGTGCGCCAGAGGAAGTCGTGGTCGAGCTCCTCGGAGCTGGGTTTCTTGAACGAGAACACCTGGCAGCCGGCGGGGTTGACCCCGCTCATCACCGCCCGGATCGTTCCGTCCTTGCCCGCCGCGTCCATGGCCTGGAACACCAGCAGGACGGCAGTCCGGTCGCGGGCGTACAGCCTGCGCTGCAGATCGTCGAGTTCCTCCTGCACCTCGGCCAGCTCTTCCTTGAGCTTCTTCTTGCCCGGAGTGCCCTCGGGGGGCTCGTTGGGCAGGCGATCGATCTTGAAGTCGCCGTCGAACGGGATCAGGTACTCGTGTTTCAACGCGTCGCGCATGCCGGACCTCCAGGATGGCCTGCATGCTAACAAAAAAGGGCCCCGCCGATAGCGGGGCCCAGAGGAATCGAAGGCCGGAGGCTGCCGAGGGCGGGCCCGGCGCCACCGTTCCGATCTTCAGCTACTTGAGGCCGAAGGTCTTGGCGCCGTTGCCGGTGGCCGGGGCGGCGGTGGTGACCTCATCGCGGGCGGAGCGGGAGCCCTTGCCCACGACGTTGACGGCGTACACCGTGGTGGTGCCGCTGACTTCGTTCCCCACGACCAGCAGGGGGCCGCCGGTCGGGCTGTCGCCCGCCGGGATGAACGCCAGGCCCTCGGGGCCCAGGTCGCCGGCTTCCGGGCTGGTTTCGTCGGCCGAGAAGTCGCGGTTCTGGATGTAGGTCTCGAAGCTGGGCGAGAACGGGTTGGTGATGTCGTAGACCATGATGCCGCCGACACGCTCCAGGCCGATGAAGGCGTAGGTGCGGTTGCGGATCTTGCCGACCACGACACCTTCCGGCTCGGGGCCCTTGTCGTCGCTGCGCGCGTCGAAGGAATCGTTGTCGTCGTTGTTGGAGTTGAAGTTGTCCGGGTCGATCTGGGCGGTGATGCGTTCGAAGTCGTCACCGCTGTCGTAGATCAGCTTGCCGCCGGCGGAGAAGATCGAGAACGAGCGGGCGCCGTAGCTGAAGAGCTCCTCGACGTAGCCGTCACCGTCGGTGTCGCCGTTGACGGTGGTGCTGTTGAGTCGCCCGAGGTTTTCGTCTTCCTGCAGCTCGGTGGCGTTGGGGAAGACCATCGGGTCGAGCATCAGGTCCTTGATCCGCGCTTCCTCGGAGAAGCCGTCGTAGTCCCGGGCGTCCCCTTCGTTGGCGGTCACGATGTAGTTCTGGCCGCGGTAACGGTAGAGGGCGATGGCGTCGGGCTGGAAGAAGCCCTTGACCGGCCAGTTGGTGATGTTGATCGCGTCATCCCGGTTGCTGGCATCCAGGGCGTTGCCCGGGAGGCTGTGGTCCTTGGTGCCCAGGCCGAACAGATCGGTGACGGTGCCGAAACGCACGTCGATCACGCCGATGGCGTTGTTTTCCTGGCAGACGACCCAGGCCTTCTTGGAGTTCCGGGAGACGACGATGTACTCGGGCTCCAGGTCCTGGGCCACGCTGGCGCCGGGGCCGAAGATGCGGATGCTCGGATCGAGCACGGCGTTGTTGTAGGCCTCGAAGCCGGCGGTGAGCACGGTGGCGCCGGCCACGCCGTTCTCGATGTCGATGATGCTGACCGAGCCGACCGGGTCGACGACGTAGTCGTCGTCGGGCTCACCCTCGTTGGCCACCAGAACCTTGTTGCCGTTCGGGGTGAAGGTGACCATGTCCGGCAGCGCGCCGACCTCGACGGTGCCGAGGAAGTCGCCGTTGACGTTGAAGAAGGCGACCACGCCGTTGTCCTGGGCGACGGGGGCTTCGATGGCCACAGCGACCATGGCCATGCGGCCCGGCTCGGCGGGGCGCACCGCGACGCTGTTGGCGCCGTCCCCGTAGGCGGTGGCGTCGATCGAGAACAGCTTGACCAGGTTGGCCGGGTCGGAAGCGTCCAGCACATCCACCGAGGCGGCGTCGGCGTTGATCACGAACAGGCGTTGAGAACCGGGCTCGTGGGCCACGATCTCGGCGGCG
Organism: uncultured Acidobacteriota bacterium; assembly: GCA_964496265.1. Lineage (GTDB taxonomy): Bacteria > Acidobacteriota > Polarisedimenticolia > Polarisedimenticolales > Polarisedimenticolaceae > Mor1. The sequence goes on from CAZBZH010000136.1 coordinate 7,559, forward strand.
CCTTCGTCGAAGATGCCGGTTTCGTAGGTGCCGAGCACTTCGAGCTCGACGCCGGCGAGGGCGGGGGTGGTCAGGGCCGCGAAGGCGAGGGCGGCGGTGGCAAATGCCTTCTTCAAAGCGTTGCTCCTCTCTCGAACAGTGTTTTTCGGGATATCCGGCGGCCGGAGGAACCCGGCTACCGACGGGAGCAACATTTCAGGCGCGTGTGAAGGTTGGGTGACAGACGGGTGACCAAACACGAACGCCGCCCCGGGGGGCGGCGTCGTCGGAAGCGCTCGAGCTTGCCGTTCAGGTCAGCTCAGCACGCTCGCCAGGTCGTCCAGCATGGCCTGCTCCTGGGCGGACACCTTGTTGCCCAGGCCGAGGAAGCCGCCGGAGGCCTCGGCGACCTTGCGGGCGCCGCCGATCAGGCTGTCCCGCACCTCGGTCCGTTGCAGGTCGGTGCAGGACTCCCACAGGGTGCGGGCGTAACGTTTCCAGGCGTTGACCAGGCCGGGGCTCGGCTGGGTCTCGAGCCAGCTCTCCAGCAGGGTGCGGGCGGAACTGTCCGCCGCCACGCCATGCTCGGCGGCCGCCTTGAGGATCGCTTCCCGTTCCTTGTCGGAGATCGAGCCGTCGGACCAGGCCACCACCGCCAGGGGCACCAGAGACAGCGCCAGGGCGGTCTCGGGCTCGATGCCGAGCCGGTTCAGGTGGTCGACCAGCTCCTCGTCATGGATTCCGAGCACCTCGCGCAGCATGTCGCGTTTCTCGGCACGCTCTTCCTTGGCTCGCAACTGTTCCAGCAGGCGGCGGTTCTCCGCCAGAAAGAACTCTTCTTCCAGGTTTCGGGCATCGGGGTGCAAGGGCTGCGACATCGGGCCAATCCTCCGCTTCAATCCGTTGAGATCGCGAGTATAGGGCAAACATGGGGCCCCGCGCCCGTGCCCGGCTCAAGTCTCCCCGGCGCTTTCCGATAGGCCCATGGGGGTCTGTGGGCGAGGTGCGTATGGATGGGCGGTACCCAGTGAAAGGAAGGCCGGAGGCCGGGTCGTCGGCCGGCCGGCTCCGGTGGCTCGTGGGGTTCCTCGGAGGGGTCCTGCTGGCCTGCGTGGGCGGCGGTCAGGCCCTGGCGGAGCCCGGGACGGACGGCGATTTGACCCAGCTCAGCCTGGAAGAGCTGATGCAGATCGAGGTGCGCTCGGCGGCCCGCAGGGAGCAGCCGATTTCCGAGGCGGCAGCGGCGATTCACGTCATCACCCGGGAGGATCTGGCGCGCAGCGGCATCACGACGGTAGCCGAGGCGTTGAGGATGGTGCCCGGGATGCAGGTGGCGCAGATCGCCGGCGGACGCTGGGCCATCTCCGCCAGGGGCTTCCCTCAACGCTCGGCCAACAAGATGTTGGTCCTCCAGGACGGCCGCAGCCTCTACACCCCGTTGTTCGGCGGCGTCTACTGGGAAAGCCAGGACCTCTCCCTCGACGATATCGAGCGGATCGAGGTCATCCGCGGCCCGGGCGGCACCCTCTGGGGAGCCAACGCGGTCGCCGGCGTGGTCAACATCATCACCCGCTCCGCCGCCGAGACCCAGGGCGGCCAGGTCGACCTGGTGGCCGGCGGTGCCCAGGAAGTTAGTTTCGAATACGCCGTGATCGCCACGGGCTCGCTGCCCACTCGTTTGCCGTTTTTGCCTGACAGCCCGCGCGTCATGGATTCCACGGGCGCGCTGGAGTTGGCCGACATCCCCGAACGCCTGGTGGGTTTGGGTGGCGGTTATATCGGCCTGTATATGACCACGGTCTATGCCAGCCGGGGCAGCAA
>CAZBZH010000137.1:0-9350 GCA_964496265.1 uncultured Acidobacteriota bacterium
GTTACGGCGCGACCTCCCGCATGCTGGGGGAGAGCGCGGCCTGCCTGGCTCTTGACGGCGACGCGCTTCCGGTCGGCGGCGGTTCCTGGACCCCGGCATCCTGCATGGCCGACGCCCTGCGTCCCCGGTTGGCGCAGCACGCCGGGGTGACCTTCACCGTCGAAGAATCGAAGTAGCGTTCAGGGCCGGTTCGCGAGCCGGTTCCCGCCCCTTCGCGGTGTATCCTTCGCCCATGAATTCCGGATCCGACTCTGCGTCGCTGATGTCCGACGCCCAATGGCGCAGGTTCTTCCAGCTGCGCCTGGAGCATCACGACTCGGTGTGGGTCTCGAGCTGGAAGCTCGTGGGGGAAGAGGTCACGACCCACGTCTCGTTCTCCGATCTGGAACGGGACATTCTCGACAGTGCCGTCGACGGCTGCCTCGATGGCCCGGTCGACTACAAGGCCATCGAGTGGATCGAGATGCCCCGCGAGGTGCTGTACCTGCCCTACCCGGGTGCGCCGATGGACACGGCCATCCAGGAAATCAGCGCGCTGCGCGAGGCGCTGACCGAGGCCGGGACGTTCCCCCTTGAGATGACGGCGGGAGCGCTCAAGATCTTCGGCTACCGCTGACGCGGCTCCGCGAAAAAATTTTCCTACAGCCGATTTTTCCGTGAGGAGTCCGCAGGGACCGCTGCGTCTTGATCTGCAAATACGGCGAGACCGCGGCAGGGCACGTCGCGGATCTCCCGAGGCAAGCGGATCGGACGTCAGCACTAGACCCTGGAGAAAGAAAGATGTTCCGCAATTTCGTGATCGCTTCCGTCATCGCCCTGACCACCCTGACCCCCTCCGTCGCGCAGATGCTGCCGACGAGCGACCCGAACCTTCCGGCGCAAGACCTCGCGGCCGACGAGAACCCCGATGCGGTCGAGGCGATTCCGGTCACGCCGATCACCATCGAACAGAAATTTGCCGAGCTGTCGCTGGAACTCCCCTCTTTCGGCGGAATGTTCATCGACGCCGACGATGCACTGACCCTCTATCTGGCCGACGATGTCGACCGTCAGCACGCCGGCCCCGCGATCGCTCGTGTCTTCGGCGAGAAGATCCTGGCCGGACGGACGCTCAACGTGCAGCCCGCCGACTTCCGCTACGACGACCTCAGTCACCACTTCCCCCGTGCCGTGCAGCTGATGTCCAACGACGGCATCGTGTTGACCGACATCGACGAACGCGCCAACCGCATCCACATCGGCGTCCTCGATGAACAGGCGCTGGAGTGGGCCGAAGAGCAGCTGCACAGCGCAGGCGTTCCGCGGGCCATGGTCACGCTGGAGGTGATCCAACCGGTGCACGAGGAAACGCTGCAGAACATCGAACGCCCGGTTCTCGGCGGCTATGAGATCGGTTCGGCCGGAGGCACCTGCACCCTGGGTTTCAACGCCCGGCGCAACGGACTCAACGGCTTCGTGACCAACGCTCACTGCACCCCCGCCTTCGGCGTCGATCAGGACACGAACTTCCGCCAGGACGCCCAGCACTTCAACACCATCGCCGATGAGAGAATCGACCCGGCCCTGTTCAGCGGCTGGTGGAACGGCTGCCCCTCGGGCCGCGTTTGCCGGCGAAGCGATGCCGCCTGGATTGACTACCGAAACGGCGGGCATCAGCGCCTGGGGATCATCCGCCGCCCCAACGCCCTGGGCGGAATCCTGGGCGATAGCTTCAACCGCGAGTTCCGCATCACCGCCGAACGCTGGCTGCCGATCTTCGCCGGCACCCAGGTGAACAAGGTCGGGCGGACGACCGGATGGACCCGCGGCAACGTCACCCGCACCTGCGTCAACGTGCGCTCCAACGGCACCAACCGCGTGATGCTCTGTCAGAACCAGGCGGCATACACCAGCGCCGGTGGCGACAGCGGTTCGGCGGTGTTCGTCCGCACCGGCGGCAACAACGTCGAACTCTACGGCATCCACTGGGGTAGCGGCGGCACCTTCAGTGCCATCGGCGAGGTCTTCGGCGAACTGGGTTCGATGCGGACCTGCGTCAGCGGCTGCTGACCTCGACCACTGAGCTCTTCCTCCTCGGCCGGGGGTCGCTACGGCGGCTCCCGGCCTTTTGTCACCCCGGCGGTCGATTTCACCCTCGAAAATCCGCGCCGGACGGGCACAACCGGCGTAAATAGTCGGTCTCCGCCCCCCTCGGAGCCCACTTGCGGGGCCCGCTAGGATGATCAGCGGATAACTCACAGAAGAGGGCTCTCTGCATGGTATTCCGCGACGCGATTGGACTCCGCTCCCGTCGGACCCGAACTCTGCTGTCGGCCACCGCTTTGACGTTGGTCATTGCGCTCCTGCCTGCCACCACCTTCGCCTTTTCTTCGGGCGCGCCGAGTTGCTCCGACGCGATCAGCTGCATGGGTGCCATGCAGATCGAGAGTTTCATCCTCGAGGTCATCGACCCGACTACCGGCAACGTGCTGACCACCGTGCCGCCGGGCGCCCAGGTGGATATCCGCATCCGCTCCGTCGACGGCTCTGACTGGCGCGGGCTTCTGCTCCAGTCGAGTATCGCAAGCGGCTTCACCCAGAACCCGGCGCAGACCTCGGGCGTCTTCTCCGCGCCGCCTGCGGGCTTCAAACTCGGCCCCTGCCCGTCGGATTCCAGCGTGACCCAGAGCGCCCGCTTCAACGGCTCCTCCATCGACTTCCCCTGGACGGCGCCGGCGCAGCCGGGCATCGTCAACTTCGTCGGACAGTTCGTGGTGACCCGCTTCAACGCGGAGAACTCGCTCCAGATCTTCAACGTCGAGGTGGCCGAAGCCGCCGCCGGCCCGGGCGACGTCGAGAACACGCTGATGGTCGACCGCTCCCAGCAGGTCCCCGGCGATCTGACGCTTTCCTGGCAGCAGAGCTGTTCCACCGACGCCTTGGACTACGCGATCTACGAGGGCACCCTGGGCGACTTCACCAGCCACGTCCAGATCGACTGCTCCGACGACGCCGGCGACCGAATCGAGGAGATCACCCCGGCGCCGGGCAACACCTACTACCTGCTGGTTGCCATCGGCGGCAGCGACGAGGGCTCCTACGGGGTCGACTCCGCAGGCGTGGAGCGGCCTTCGGCGGCGCTGCCCCAGGATCGCTGCCTGGAGACGCAACTGCTGGACGCCTGCCCCTAGGCGCGAGGGCCAGGGGTAAGATCGAGGGCCGGGGGCTGTCCCCCGGCCGTGCGCCACGTCGTAACCCAGAGTGAGGCCGCGGGCCCCATTCCCGCGGTGCCCCATGTCCCCAGGAGGTGCGCATGCCCCGGGTCTTGTTCATGCTCCCGCTGCTGCTGATCGCCCTCCTGCCGGCCTCGTCGCCTGCGGACGCACGCTGCCTGACCGAGATCTTCCCCGGCGACACCGTGCGCACCAAGTGGGATCAAGCCTGTCTCGACGGATGCTCGATCCGCTTTGCCCCGGGCGTGCACACCACGGTCAACCGCCTGGGGTGCAGCTTCGCCGGAACGGCGGCCGATCCGGTGATCATCGAGGGGGACACCGCGGCCAACACCCGGCTGGTGCGGCCCAATGCGCTGCAGAACCTGGTCGACATCTCCGGCCAGCACTTCATCCTACGCAACCTGGAACTGGAAGGGGGCTCCATCGGGGTCCGTCTGGAGTTTTCGACCAACAATGCCGAGTTCACCGACCTGGTGATTCACGGCACGGCAGCCAGCGCCTTCACCGCCAATCGCATCGGCGAAACGTTCCTGGATCTGCGGATCACCGACAACGAGATCTACGACACCGCCGATACCGGGGAAGGGCTCTACCTCGGATGCAACAACAACGCCTGCACCTTCGGCGACTCTGTCGTCGAACGCAACCTGATCTACGACACCACCTCCAGCTCGGGCAGCGGCCAGGGGGACGGCATCGACCTCAAAGGGGGCGCGTTCAACGTGGTGGTGCGGGACAACGTGATCCGCGACACCGCCGGGCCGGGGATCCTGGCCTACGCCAACGGCGGCGGGCCCCAGAACGTGATCGAGCGCAACTTCATCTGGAATCCGGGGAACGTCGGCATCCAGGCTACCAGTGACGCCCTGATCGCCAACAACGTGGTCATCGACACCAGCGCCGGTACCTTCCCGCTGATCAACGCCTCGGCGGCCAACCAGCTTCCTCCCGGCACCGTGCCGACCAACTTCCAGATTCAACACAACACCGTCGTCCGCACGTCGCCCCAGCCCGAATCCTGCATGCAGATCCGCAACTGGGGTGAGATGGGGGTGAACATGGTATTGGCGAGCAACGCCGTGTTCTGCCCCGGCGCCAACGCCGATGGGTCGATCCTCGCCAGCCCTGATCTCGACTTCGCCACCGTCGCGGACAACGCGGTCGACCTGGCGCCGTCCTTCGCCGACGGCTGGTTTCTCGTCGGCGGCTTCGGCGATGAGCTGGTGGATCCGAGCAATGGAGACGCGTACCCGAAGGCGGACTCACAGCTGCTTGCCGCCACCGATCCGGCCTTCGAAACCGCCACGGATTTCAACTGCCTGTTCTACGACCGAGGAGCCCGCGCCCTGGATGCCGGCGCCTATCGTTTCGTCGGCCCGGGAAATCCCGGCTGGACTCCGTCGGCAAGTTTCAAGACCTGCCTCGACGCCTGCTCGGGACCGAACGACCCGCTGACGATCGTCTCCGCCGACAAGAACCGCGGAGATATCGTGCTCGATATCCAGGACAGCAACCCGCCCTGGACGGTTACCGGGTACACGATCTACCGCAGCAGCGACCCGGCACTCGACCCGGCCCAGTGGGATGTCGTCGGCAGCAACGTGCTCGATGAAGACCCCGTGGCTCCCGGGGTGCAGTGGACCGATACCGACAGCGGCCCCAACCCTTCGGTGGCCTGGTTCTACGAAGCGATCGCGGTCAACGGCGCCTGCGGAAGCCAGAGCCCCCGCTAGCGGGGCGGAGATCGGATCCCCGCCCCTTCCCGCGAAGCTACGGTCGATCGCAGACCAGATCGAACTTGGTGTGGCCGGTGTGGAACACCGCCGGATCCATGTTGCCCGGCAGGGTCGCCGTCCCCTTGAGCTTCAACGCCAGGGAACCGTTGGGCACCCGGAAGAACGCGCCGGCGAAGTTGGGATCGTTGAAGTTCCGAATCTCGCCGCTGCTGGTGGCCTCATGGATCTGGCCCGACCAGCCCGGCCACATCGCCAGCCGATAGTCCGCCGGGTCCGCGCAACTTGACGCCAGATTGAAGGCAGACGCGCCATCGATCAGGATCACCGGAGACCAGTCCCCCACGTTTAAGAACTCGGCCCAGACCAGGTTGCCCGAGTGCCCGTCGGGATAGGGCGCCACGCCGCCCGATTTGAAGTTGAGATTGGAGACCTCGTAGGTCACGTCCAGCGCGGCGTTGATGTGCGTCTGGAACTTGTCGAACAGGACGTTGCCGTTCCCTTCCACCCACGCGCCGGTATCCAGGCGGGTTGCTCTGAACTGCTGGAAGTCCGGCGTCAAGTTGCCGATGGTCAGATCCTGGTCCATCTGGAACTTGATCGACATGGTCTTGCTCTTGCAGATCAGCACGGTCGAGTTCGGCGCCACGTTGGCCCCGACCACGCAATCCCCCGGCGTATCGACGAAGGGAATGTCCGAGCGAACGAAACCGGAGCTCCCGAACAGGGACCCGTCGGCATCGAACACCGACTCCGAGGCCTCCACATCCTTCCAGTTGATCGGGAAGGCCTGAGCATCGAGGTTGATCCGGCGGTAGGGGTTCTGGGTGAAGTGGAGTTGCTCCACCACGTGATTGGCGAAGTGGGCCCGGCCGAAGATGCGGAACGGAGTCGGCGTGACCTCCTTGTTGCCGTCGCCGTCATCGAGGAACATCGGCCCTACCGGATAGTCGTAGGTCACGTTCTTGAAGTGGTTCGGACCGTCGTAGAGACCGACCGCCGCCATCAACTGACCGTTCCCGTGCCGATCATAGAGCGGGATGCTGGTATCGGCGTGATAGTGGAAGTCCTCGCCACCTACGGTGCCGTCGAAGTTGTCGCTGATCCCGACGAACAGCGAATCGTAGAAGTCTTGCTGCCCGGTGCCGAACCAGCCCATGGGCGCCTCGGCGACTACCGCGTTCTGGATCAGCGCGGTGCTGGCCAGGCCCCGGTAGTAAATGGCGGTCTTGCCCGACTTGTAGGCCTGCATCCCCTCGAACAGTTCCTGGGTCAGGGCACCCTGATTATCCCGCGGGGCGTATCCGGTAACGATCAGGTCTCGATCGAAGGGATTGGTCGACCCGGGAGTTTGAGCCCCGTCGGGCGCGCCGTCCCAGGTGTGGCCGATGCGGCAGGAGTAGGCGACGTTGTCCCGGTAGGAAAGCGTTCGGGTGCGGACCGGGTTGACGTTGGACTGCCCCGGGTTCTGCCGCGGGATCCAGTTGCAGTACTTCCCGTAGTTCGGGTTGGCGGTTCCCTGCTGATTCGCCGGGTCGTCGTAGCAGAACAGGTTGTGCACGTAGGCGTGCCAGTAGCCGGTGCCGGCGTCGACCACCACGTTGTCGTCGATGGTGTTGTCCGGGTTACTGATCCAGATGCCGGCCGAACCGCGCCAGCGAGAGAGCTGAACGTCGATATCCGACTGCAGCAGGTTCTGGCCCGCCGGCGGCTCGTTGACGTTGACGATCAGGTTGTCGGTGATGACGTTCTCGACCTCGTTGCCTTCTTCGAGGAAGATCGCGTGCCCCTGCACGTTGTAGCAGACATTGTTGGTCACCTTGGCCTTGTGGGTATTGTGTAGCGCGATACAGCGGCTTCCCGAGTTGCGAATCGACGAGTTGCGCACGTACTGACCGTCGACGTTGCCGGCATGGTGCCAGTGGAAGGGGTAACGGCCCAGGATCCCGAGCTGGCCCACCCGGTTGAACTCCACGCCGTCGATGTAGATCTCGGTGCCCGCCATCGCCATCACGTGGGCACCCTTCATCGTGTTCTGCCAGTAACTGTCGTTGGCCCCGCGAATACGGATGTTGCGGCGCAGATTGGCCACGTAGCCACGCATGTCGACGGTCAGGTCCTGGCCGCCGGTTCCCGCCCCCAGGTAGGTCTGGGTTCCATCGCCGTAGTGAAAGTACTGCAGCGAGTTGTTGGTGTTGCAGGAGTTCCCCACGCAATCGCCGGCCAGGGTATGAAGTTCATTCTGGTCCGGGTAGGTGCTGGTGGTGGTCAGCAGCACCGGGTCCTTGTCCTGCCAGCTTCCCGCGCTCAAGACACTGAAGCCGGAGGAGTTCTTCTGGGCATCGGCGTTCAGGCGCGTGATTCGGGCCTTGCGGATTCCGCCGTGGAGCGAGATCGTGCCTCCATTCATCGCCATGATCGCGCGCTCGTTCCCCGACATCCCTGGGAAGCTGCGATCGTTGCGAATGTTGAGGATCAGTTTGCCGTCGAACCGACTGGACGGAGAGCCGCACTGGAGCCGCGCGTTGGGGCCGGTCACCAGAATGCCGTCGGCGTTGAGGGTGGCGGTCACCCCCGGGGCGCATTCGAGCACCCCCTCGACCCGAATCAGGCCACAGGTCGTCGTGGTGCTGATCTGATAGATCGTGCCGTCATCGGGGATGGTGATATCGCCGGGGACGCCGCCGCCGGTCAGGTTGCACAGCGGGAAAAGCTGGGAGTAGGGCTGCGAGGCGACTGCCGTCGGCATCGCGGGCTGAGCCTGGACGGCGGATGCGCCGAGCCATGCGCAGAGCAACATGCAGGTGATGGGAAGCAGTGTGAAGGAACGCTGACGTTCGAGCCGGTAACGCATGAATCCTCCTTGGCCATCACGAACTGATTTGAGATGGAGTCGTGTATGGAACAGGAGTCCGGCGGACGGAGGATTTCCCCCGCGAAGGAGGACCCGCAGGCGATCCTGCGGTGGCTAGGGGATGAGCAGCGTGGGCGACCGCGGATGAACTAGGGACAGCCGTTGCCCGATGCGGCAATGCCGCCGTCCCGCGGCGCGATCTGCCCTAGACCCGGACCATCATAGGATCCCGCGACAAATTGCGTCCTCGCGGCGGGGCGGACACGCAACGGCCTCGCTTTATCTTGCCGCTGAGACAATTGGCTCGTAGAGTTCCTGTTTGACGGCGTTTTCCGGGGGGAACCATGCGAAACGAGATTCCGCAAGCCGGGCGGCGCGCCCTGGCGCTAGCTCTGTCCATCCTGATCCTCGGAGGCACCGCGGCCTCGGCCGCGCAGTTAGTCAGCGACTCGGTGCCGCGCAACGACGACCGGGTGACCTTCCGGGTCCCGATCTCGGCCCACTTCGGCGAACCGATCGAGCTGGACTCCGACGGCGACGGAACGTTCACCCGGGTCGACAGTGTCTCCGTCGAGGCGGGCTCCGCCGATATCGCGGTCGAGGTCAACGATCCGGTGGCGGCCAATCAGGTGCGGCTGGAGAAAGATGACGACGGCGACCCCGGAACCCTCGGCGGCGCGCCGGTCTTCGCCACCGCCTCCTGGGACCTGCGCGCCTACCCCCCGATGTTGAAGATCACCCCCGACGCCCCGCTGGACCGGGACGCGCTCTACCGCCTGGTGGTGTTCGACGGCGCCAGCCCCGCAACTCCGGCGGCGCGACGCGTTTCCGACGAGGAACCGGCGGAGAGCTTCGAGATCACCTTCCGCACCCTGGCCTCGGGCCTGGTCGGCGAGGTGCGCAAGGAGAACTTCATCCCGCCCTCCCTGGGCTTCACCGAGGTCTACAACATCTACCTGCCGCCGGGCTACGGCGAGTCTCCGACCCAGCTCTACCCCGCGGTCTATCTGCTCCACGGTGGATTCGGCAGCGAGGACTCCTGGCGCAACACCGCGGAAACGGTGATCAACGCCCGGGTCGAGGCCGGTGACATCGAACCGGTGATCGCCGTGATGCCCGACGGCAACTCCGGGCCCTGCCCCTTCCCCATCTTCCAGGAGCATCGGCTGTTCTCCAACAGCGAGGACGGCCAGCTCCTCTACGGCGATTACGCGACCTACGATCTCCCCGCCGAGGTCGAGGCGCGCTTCAACATCGAAGCCACCCGCCAACGGCGGGCGGTGGCCGGTCTCTCCATGGGCGGCTTCGGCGCCGCCAGCGTCGGCATGGGCCACCCCGAGGAGTTCTCCCTGGTCGCGCCCCTTGCCGGCTGGCAGCACAGCGTGCGCATGGTGACCCCTCCCGGATTCCCCGAGTGCCTCTCCTCCCAGTGGGAAACCATCCCCGACCTGGGGGGCGGCTGCCCCGGCGGCCGGGCGCTTCAACGGGTCATCGGCCCGTTGGCGTGGCGCGATCTGGACATTCGCGTACTGCCTGGAATAACCGCGA
>CAZBZH010000138.1:0-9339 GCA_964496265.1 uncultured Acidobacteriota bacterium
GAGGCATCCGTGCGGGAGGGGGTGCTGGACCGGGTGACCGAGCTGGGCCTGATCGGCGATCGGGCCTTCGCCGAGGCAGTGGTTCGCGACACCGCGGCGCGCAAGCCGGCGGGCCCGCGGCTCCTCAAACAGAAGCTGATGCAGAAGGGGGTCGACGGCCAGACCGTCGACGACGTGCTGGCCGACCTGGCACCCGCCGCAGACGAACAGGCGGAGCAGGCACTGGAGTTGGTGCGCAAGAAGCTGCCGTCGCTTCAGCGGTTCGACGCGGTGACCCGCAAGCGCCGGCTGTACGGCATGCTCGGCCGCCGCGGCTTCGACTACGACGCCATCGAGTCCGCGTTGCGTGCGGGGCTGGAAGAGGACTGACCGGCTGACCGGTCTGTGGGCTTCTTCGAGCTTGTTAAACTTGCGGGGGATACCCGGGGGTGGAACTGCATGCGGGTGGATGAACGGAGAAGCCGAGGAGCTTGGTTCTCCATCCGGGTCGGCGTGTTGCTGTGGGCGCTCGTCGCCCTGGCGACCTGGCCGTCCGCGTTGACCTTTATCGACGAGGCAGGCTACGCCGGCCAGGCCCGGATGGCACTGGACGGGATGTTTCGTCCCCTCGAGACATCGCCCTGCATCTATCTCCCAACCGATCAAGGCCTCTTGGCCAAGTATCCGCTGACGCTGCCACTGGCGATCGCTCCCTTGTTCGCCGTGCATCCCTCGGTGTCCTTCCTCTTGGGCTTCTTCGCAGCAGCTAGTTTGACCATTGGACTCGCGAAGACACTCGAGTCACGCGGCATCCGTCCGGCCTGGGGCCTGTTGGTCCTGGTTCACCCGGCTGTGCAGTTGCTGTCGAAGACGTTGATGGCCGACCTGTTGCTTTCTGTCGGGCTCTTCTTCGCATGGCAGGCCATGCAGAAGAACCGAAGGGGGGCGATGCTATGGATGAGTGCCCTGGTCGTTGCCATCAAGCCGACTGGAATTCCGCTCATCGCCGCAATGATTGCAGGCGAAGCCGTTGCGCGACTCCGATCCGCGCGAAGCCTTCAGCCGGTTCTTTGGCCGATTCTTGGGGCCGGTATCGGATTGTTCAGCGTGGTGGGTTTCAACTTGTTGGCTACCGGAACTCCTTGGTATGCGTATCAGTGGGCTCACGATCATGTTGAGCAGTTCTCTCCGTCACATTTCTTGACGTCCAGTCCAGCTCATCTCCGTACGCTGCTCTTGCTTCCGCCGGGACTCGTCTTGGGCGCCTTTTTCCTATGGCGGCGTCGGGACTACGGACCGCTATGCGCCGCACTCGCGCATTTTGTATGGATGTCCGGCTACTACTATGTGGATGCCGGGAGCAATCTCATCGAGAGCATGCTCGTCGGCGCTCGCTTGATGCTTCCCGCGATCGTGCTGCTGTTCGTCGGCTACTCCGAGTTGCTTGCCTCGGTGTTCGATCGCGTCCGACTGACGAAGGCCATCGGCTGGATGCTGCTCCTGGCCGTGGCCGTCATGTCACTCGGTATCGGCGTGGCGCAGCAGAGACTTCACCGTCCACTCCGCGAGGCCAGAGTCGCCGCGGAGCGCCTGGCCGATCAACATGATGGCCGAATCGGCACGACTTTTGATGCTCTGAAGGCGGCAGCCCTCTCGTCGCGGGAGGTGGTGTACTGGAGTGGCGCGGACCCCTCGGTGTGTGTGCTGCTTTGCAATACGGTGTCGTTCTCGCGCCAGTTGGATCGCCGCCCATCCTGCGATTTCGATGGCTTCCGGCAACAGGAGCAAATCGGAACGTTCCGCATTCTGATCCGAGAAGAGTGCACCGCCGCAGACCACGGGGACGAACCCTAGGCAAGAAGCTTGTCGCCCGGATCTCAAGACGCTGACGCCGGTCCAGGGTTCAGGGCGCGAGCCTTCTCGGCGTGCCGATCACGTCCGGTGGCACCGCTGCCGCCGGCAAGGCCGCCCGAGGGGCTTGCCGGAAGGGAACGCGGCTGGTGCCCACCCGCCCGGCGGCGTCGGTCGCCTCCAGCACGAACTCCAGGTCCTGTCCCGGGGCGCTGGATACGGCTCGAACGAGGCGTCCGTTGAGATCAAGGCCGAAGCGCAGGATCTCCACGGCCTGCGGGTCGGATCCCTGGCCCGCCGGGCCCGGGCTGCCGGTGGAGGCGAGCTCCAGCGGTGCCAGGTGTTCGAAGGCAAACCCGCCGGCAGAGACGGCTTCGGCCAGGGCCTGGCGCATGGCCGTCTCGTCGTCGCCGCGTAACAACACTTCGCGCTGCCCGGTGCGGAGGTTCTGCAGCACCCGCACTTCGCGCATCGTGGACGGGGTAAAGGAGATCGGCGTGTTGAGGTCGAGGGCGGGCAGACCGATTCGCCGCCCGGTAATCTGCGGCCGGTCATCGCAGTCGTCAGACGGCGTCGTGGCGACGCGGAACAGGCGGCCCGCCAGGTCTCCGGCCTCGATCTGGGGAAGCAGGGTAGCGCGCACGGTGGGGGCTGCTTCGTCGGCGGCGGCGACTGTGGCGTCGCTCAACATGACTTCGATGCCGACGCTGAAGATCCCACGCACCATGGCCCGGGCGACATCGACCTGTCCGCTGTCGCGAAAGACGCCGGTTGCTCCGGCGGGCCCGGCCCATTCCAGCGGTTCTCCCAGGCCGCCGAGGCCGTCTCCCAGCCGCACCCTCAGCGCGGTGGAGTAGGGCAGGAAGAAGTCGGACAGATAGGTCACGGTGAGGTCGGGGATGCCGTCGCCGTTCATGTCGCTGAGGCGATGCTCGGTGCGATAGTCGGTTCGCGTCGCGCCGGGCGTATCGAGCGACTGGACGTAGGTTCCATCCTCCAGGCTGAGCCACGCTCGGTAACCGAGGAAGGGGGACCCCATGAACAGATCGGGGTCGCCGTCCAGGTCGAGGTCGGCCACGTCGATCTGGCCGGGAAACTGGGTGCCGATCTGGAGGATCGTCCGTTCTGCTCCGAACCCGCCTGTTCCGTCGCCGGGCAGCATGCGCAGCTCGTTGCCGTCGGGGAGGCGCGTGACGAACAGCAGGTCGTCGATCGAGTCTCCGTCGAGATCTCCGATGGACGGAGTGAACGTGTCGGGAGGCAGGGTTTGCTCGAAGTCGGTCGCAACCAGGTTTCGCTCCTCGACACGGAAGGTGCGAACGGTGGTGACCCCATCGTCGGTCGTCAACTCGACCACGGTCCGCTCCGGTCCCTCGGTCAACCGCGCGTAGAAGTTGCGGAACTCCAGATCGAATCGCTGGAACTGCTCGAAGGTGCCGTCTCCGCGACCCCAGACGATGCTTCCGCCCCGGCGAGGGTTGGTCAGATCGAGGTGCCCGTCCCCGTCGACGTCAAGCAACCGAGAGTCCCGGAAGAACTGAATCGGGGGCGCGTCGATGTCGATTTGCCGGAACGTCCCGTCGCCGTTGGACAGCCCCGCGGCGAGGATGTTGGGGAAGACGGCGGCGGCAACCACGTCGTCCAGCCCGTCACCGTCGAGGTCTCCGACGGCCTGGCTGGCGCCTCCCTGGTCTACGAAGCTGTCGAGGACCAGCGAGGTCAGTCGCGTGCCCGTGTCCAGTCGGGACTCGCCGTCCTGCACCAGCATGGCGAAGTCGTTGGTCACGATGGTGCGGCGTCCCCGGCTGTCCGGACCGAGGACCGCGGCAAACGTCGAATAGGAAGCGGAATCCGGCCCCGGTTCCGGCGCGCCGGAGGGGCTACCCCAGTAGACTCGAGCGCCGTACTCGCCGAAGGGAAAGAAGAACCACGCGATATGGTTGCCGTGGAACAGGTCCGCCTGACCGTCGCCATCCAGATCGAGCGGCGGCTCGAAGTTGGAACTCCAGTCGGGGAGGTCGAGGGACCATTCCAACTCGACGCTGCCGGATGCGCCGGGTGCGACCTGATGCAGTCGCGTGGTCCAGAAGCGGGGGTCGACCAACTCGCGGACCAGCAGCCGGCCGTTCAGCGCCAGGCCCTGGATCACCTGGAAGTTGGTGAGCACCACCGGTTGGGGTTGCAGCGGTTCATCGGGGTCGCCTAGAAAGGGCAGGATCAGGCCGTCTCCACCCTGGGAGCCGAGGATGACCACGTCATCGATCCCGTCGCGGTTCCAGTCGACGACCACGGTTCCGTAGAACAGGCTCAAGCCGTTCACCCGGCGGCTGAGCACGAACTCGAACACGCCGGAATCATCGGCCTTGACCAGGTCCAGCGCGCTATTGAACTGGCAGATGCGGCGTTCAAAACAGAGGGGCATGGCGATCTCGTCGATTCCGTCGTCGTCGAAGTCGCCCACGACCGGTTCGTTGTTGAAGAAACCGAATCGGCTGTAGTCCCCCTGGATGACCGGTTGCAGACTGCCCGGCGTTTCCCCGGCGCGGTAGTGGTTGAACCGGATCGCCGTGGGACGGAAGCGGCCCCCTTCCAGGATGACGCTGTCGTAGAGCGCGTCGTCGTCGAAGCGGCCGGCGAGGGCGGTAGGGACGCTGAAGGACAGCGATAGCGGCCGGGTGCCGGCGAGCTGCGGCCCGTCGTCGCCGGCGATCCAGCGCTGAACCTCGATTTCGTCGGCCGCGTCCTCCGCCGCGCGAACCAGCAACAGCCCATCGCTACCGTTGGGGCCGACCGCGGTGAAGCTCTCGACCTCGGAGGCCGGCAGCATCTCTACCCGGTTGAACGCGACGTCCGTTTGCAACCGACGGCATTCAGGGGCCTCGGCCAGCAGGGCGGTCGAGACGCAGAGCAGCAACAGGGCGGTCGAGCAGATGCGGCAGGTCATGGGCGGCCTCGTCGTTCGGGTCCACGGTACGCAGGGTTGGGCCGAGCGTACCATGGCCGGGCCGAGGCTCGGTCATGGCCTGGAGCTACTTCTTCAGCAGTGTCCGGGCCTGTTCGAGGATGCTCTCCTCGCTGGGCAGCACCAGGTTGGCCGCCGGTCCCAGCGGGATGTAGGTGTCCTCGCCGCAGACCCGCCCGATGCGCAGCCCCTCGCAGCGCTCGACGAGCGCGGTGATGATGCCCTCGCCGACGCCGCCGGTGCGGCGCCCTTCATCGACCACCAGCACCCGCTTGCCCGCGCCGACCTGCTCGGCGATCCAGGCCTCGGGCAGCGGGTTGAGCCAGCGGCAATCGAGCACCCGGGCGTTGACGCCGTCCTGTTCGGCCAGGGCTTTGGCAGCCCGCAGGGACAGCCGCACCCCGTTGCCGTAGGTCACGATGGTCAGCTGAGAGGCATCGCCATCGTAGGCCCGGCCCTCGCCGAACGGGACCGCCTCGCCGGGGGCGGGGTAGGGGAACAGCCAGCCCTTGTCCTTGGCTTCGTAGAGATCCTTGGTCATGTAGAGGGCGATCGGCTCGAGGAACGCCACGACCCGGCCGTCGACTCGAGCCAGCGCCGCGCAGGTGCGCAGCATGCCGACGGCGTCGTCGGCGCGAGACGGGCAGGCGATCACCAGGCCCGGGATGTCCCGCAGGGCCGCGATGCTGTTGTCGTTGTGGAAGTGTCCGCCGAAGCCCTTCTGGTAACCCAGCGAGGCGATGCGCATCACCATCGGGTTGCGGTACTGATCGCGGGAGAAGAACTGGGTCGAGCAGGCCTCGCCGCGAATCTGATCGCAGGCGTTGTGGAAGTAGGCCAGGTACTGGATCTCGGGAAGCGGCAGCAATCCGACGTAGGCCAACCCCTGGGCCAGGCCGAGAATCGTCTGTTCGTCGAGCACGGTGTTGAACACCCGCGCCTGGCCGAAGCGTTTGAACAGGTTGGTGGTGACGTGGTACACGCCCCCCTTCATCGCCACGTCCTCACCGAACAGCGCGGCCTCGGGGTACTTCAGCAGCAGGTCATGGAGCGCCAGATTGATCGCGGCGGCCAGATGCCGCGGCGGTCCCGCCTCGGGCAACTTGTCGGCGCCGCCCCAGAAATCTTCCCGCTTGCCGGCGTCGACCTTGCTCTCCGCCTGCTTTTTCACCGCGGCGGGGGAGTAGGGCGCCAGCGCTTCCATCACCTGAGGCGCCGAGGTCAGCTTGGGGCGGGTCACCGCCTTCTCGGCCGCCTCTTCCACCCGGCGGCGCACCGAGTCGTGGAGATCCAGCACCCCTTCGGGGGTCAGCACCCGGTTCTCGACCAGGGAGCGGGCGCTGCGCAACAGCGGATCCAGCGCCTCGGTGGCCTCGATCTCGCGGACGTCCCGGTACTCGAGCTCGACGTCGCTTCCGGCATGGCCGAACAGCCGCACCACCTTGAGGTGCAGGAACACCGGCCGCCGTAGCGCGCGGCAGGTCTCGATGGCGTCCTGGGCCACCCGGTGGGCCTCGACCAGGTCCAGTCCGTCGGCGCAGAAGTAGCGCAGCCCCGGGCGCCGGGCGAAGGCGTCTTCGATCCAGCCCTGGGGGGTGCGCACCGAGATACCCATGCCGTTGTCTTCGCAGACGAACAGCACCGGCGACGAGATCTGCTGATAGGCGGCCCGGGCCGCGGCGGAGAACGCACCCAGTGCGGTGCTGTGGTTGGCGCTGGCGTCGCCGAAGGAGCAGACCACGATGCTGTCGCTGGGCACCGGCGGCTTGACCCCGAGCTTCAGCGCCCGGCGGATGCCGATGGCCATGCCGACCGCCTTGGGCAGATGGCTGGCGATGGTGCTGGTTTGCGGCAGCACCCAAAGCGGCACACTGCCCCAGACCTTGTGACGCCCGCCCGAGGTCGGGTCGTCGCTGCTGGCGGTCTGTCCCAGCAGGGTGTCGTAGATGAAGTCGATGTCCGACAGGTGCCGGGAGCGCTCGGCCATGAAGCCGCCGCTGCGGTAGTGCAGGAAGGCGGGGTCGGTGTGCCGCGTCAGGCGGCCGACCACGGCGTTGCCCTCGTGACCGGCGCTGCCGATGGTGTAGTAGCTCTGATCGGTGGCCCGCAGCTCCCGGGACATGATGTCCAGCTGCCGGGAGATGCACTGGGACTCGAACAGCTCGATCAGCTCCCGGCCGGTGAGGGGCGCCCCATGGCGCACCGCTTCCGACGGGTCCTTCGGGCCACCGCCGGGCGTGCGCAGCCCCCGCACCTGGTCGCGGAAGTTGGCGCTGACGATGGCGACGCGATCGTAGACGTTGCTCAAGGCGGCGACTCTATCCCTTCAGCCCGGAACGCCGGGCGCCGACATCCGGTCTAGAACGCGGCGTGCCCGGTCAGCTCGCGGCCGATCACCAGCTGGTGGATCGTCTCGGTGCCCTCGTAGGTGATCACGCTCTCGAGGTTCAGCATGTGCCGGATCGCGTGGTGATCGGTGGTCACGCCGCCGGCGCCCAGCAGGTCCCGGGCGTCGCGGGCGATGTCGAGGGCGGCGCGCACGTTGTTCCACTTGGCCAGGGAGACCTGGGAGTGGTGCATCGTGCCCTTGTCCTTCAGCCGTCCGAGCTGGAGCGAGAGCAACTGGGCCGTGGTGATGCGGCGGGCCATGTCGGCCAGGCGCAGCTGGATCGTCTGGGTTTCCGCCAGGGTGCGGCCGAACAGCTTGCGGTAGCCGGCAAACTCCAGTGCTTCCTTGTAGCAGGCGATGGCGGCGCCGATGGCGCCCCAGGTGATGCCGTAACGGGCCTGGGTCAGGCAGCCCAGCGGTCCGGCGAGACCCTTGGCACCGGGCAGCCGGTTGGAGTCGGGGACGCGCACGCCCTCGAAGAACAGCTCCGAGGTCCAGGAGGCGCGCAGGGACATCTTCCGCGGGATGTCGCGGGTGGTGTAGCCGGGCATGTCCTTCTCGACGAGGAAGCCGCGGATACCCTCTTCGGTGTCGGCCCAGACGATGGCCACGTCGGCGATGGTGCCGTTGGTGATCCACATCTTGGCGCCGTTGATGATCCAGTCGTCGCCGTCACGCACCGCCTTGGTGCGCATGGCGCCGGGGTCGGAGCCGCCGTCGGGCTCGGTCAGGCCGAAGCAGCCGATCAGCTCACCCTTGGCCATGCCGGGGAGCCAGCGCTGCTTCTGCTCCTCGGTGCCGTAGGTGTAGATCGGCCACATGCAGAGGCTGCCCTGGACCGAGACGAAGCTGCGCAGGCCGCTGTCGCCCCGCTCGAGCTCCTGGCAGACCAGGCCGTAAACCACGTTGTTGAGGCCGGCACACTCGTAGCCCTGGAGGTTGCAGCCGAACACGCCGAGCTTGCCCAGTTCCGGGACGAGCTGGTCGGGGAAGACGTGCTTGTCGAAGGCCTCGCCGATGATCGGGATGACCTCCTGATCGACGAACTGGCCGACCGACTCCTGGACCTGCCGCTCCTCGTCGTCGAGGAGGCTGCGGATGTCGTAGAAATCCGCGTGGTCGGGACCGGTACGGCGCTTCAATCCTTCGGCTTGTGTGCTCATGGAATGACCTCTGGCTGGAACGGGAAAAGAGCCTGAACCCTCATGGTAGCACCGGGTTCCCGGGGTTGCCGGGCCCCCGGGGCGGGGCCTGATCGAGCCGCCGGGGAGGCAAAAAAAATCCCCTCGTGCCGGCGCGGAGGCGAGGCACGAGGGGCAAGCCAGGAGGGGGGTAGAAACAGTTTTCGCTCAGGCACTCACTCGTTCGATCAAGGTCAGTAACAGAGATACGAGAGGGTGGGGGGGAGGCCATAGCCCCTATTGAAACTCGGGGACGGCGGGGTGGGACAGCGCGGAATTCCTACAAAAGCTCGCTTCGGAGGTGGTGCCCGATTTGGGGGAGCGGTGGGAGCGGGGGGGCGCCTACGGGCTTCGCGGTGCGGCCTCCTCGGTGCTGGCGACTTGCGGGTGGGTTCTCTTTGGGCTTTTCGGAACACTTTTGCGGGTTTGGGCGCACCAAGGCGCCCTACGGCGCCCCCCCGCTCCCACCTCTTGCCTCCATCGGAACCACGTCGCTTCGCTCGTGGGTGGGGCCCGGTCGCGATCAAGGCGCTCACTTCCGGCTTGGAAGCTGATCGGAGGGATCTCCGGAGTGGCGATCAGGTTCTGGGTTGGGGGGTATGGGGTCGGCTTGAGCGGGCCATGGGTGCCCGGGAGCTGAGGGCGGTGGGCCCTTGTCATCGGTCTCCAGGCAGCGGTGATCGCTGGGCACTGCCTGATGCCGGGAACCCCTGAACGAGGCCTCGACCCAAAAGCCCAAGCGAGCGGGAGCCCAGCGACCCGCGCCAAACTTCGTTGAGGCCCAAGGGTGGCGTGGGGGTTCGCCGTAGGGCGCCTTGGTGCGCCCACCCCCGCAAAAGTGTTCTGACCCGCCCAAAGAGAACCCGCAAGCAAGTCGCCAGCGCGGAGGGGGCCGCACCGCGAAGCCCGTAGGCGAACCCCCACGCCACCCGCCGCCCCAACAAAGTGAAGCCGAAGGTCGCGAAGCTTAAGGGAGC
>CAZBZH010000139.1:0-9326 GCA_964496265.1 uncultured Acidobacteriota bacterium
CGGGGCCTGGGTTCCTTCAACCCCGAGGACGTTCGTGAGCTGGGCATGCTCTACCGCAAGGTGTCCGCCGACCTGGCCACCGCCCGGGCGGAGTTCCCCGGTTCGGACATCGTGCGCTTGCTCAACGATCTGGCGGTGCGCTCGCACAACGTGGTCTACCAGGCGCCCCGGCGAAACCCGATTCGCTGGCTGCGCGGCCTGCTGCGTGAGATTCCCGAGACCCTCTGCAGTCATGCCGGGCCGATCACCACGTCGACCCTGTTGTTTCTGTTCGGCTCGATGCTGGGTGCGTTGGGCGCGGCAGCGGACGAGAACATCGCGGTGATGATCATCGGCGCAGCCTGGGTTGAGAAGATCCAGGCGGGGGAGTACTGGATCGAGGACTTTTTCTCGGTGACTCCGGCGTCGGTCGGAACGGCAGGGCTGATCACCAACAACGTCGGGGTCGCGATTGCCGCCTACACCCTGGGGATCACCGGGCTCTTCCCGGCATACGCCATGTTCTTCAACGGAGCGCTGCTCGGTTCGGTGTTGACCCTCAGCGGCCAGTACCACCTGCTCGACCGGCTGACCCCTTTTCTGTTCCCCCACGGGGTGATCGAGATCTCGGCGATCCTGCTGGCCGGCGCCGGAGGCTTCATGGTCTTCGACGGCTGGGTCCATCCCGGCGACGGCACCCGTATGCAGGGCCTGGCCCGGGGCGCCCGGGCCGGGCTGCTGGTGGCGTTCACCGCGCTTCCGGTGCTGCTGGTCGCCGGCGTGGTCGAGGCCAACATCTCGCCCAACGAGTCGATCGACGACCGGGTGCGGATCGGCTTCGGGATCCTGCTGGGCCTGTTGCTCTGGGGCTGGCTACTGAGTCCGCTGCTACGCCGGCGCGGCCGCCGGGAAGCTACAGCCGCCCGCGCCGCTTGATCTCCAGGTAGCGCTCGATCGCCTCGCCGGCCAGGGCGTCCGCCCGGGCCTTGACCACCATCGCTCCCCGGGATTCCAGCTCTCTCACGGTCCGGCGGGAATCGGTCCACAGTTCGTCGGCGGCGACCCGGCGATAGACCGCCTCGGAGTTCTCGAGGGGCAGATCCCGTTCCGCTTCCAGGTCGGCGTCGGCCAGGGTGACCACCAGACCCAGGTGCCGGGGCGCCAGGGCGCCCACATGCTGGACCACCGCCCGGGCGCTGCGGGGCTCGGCCATCTCGGTGAACAGCACCACCAGGGTCCTGCGGGGGTAGCGGCGCAAGACGCTCCGCAGGGAGCGCCCCAGATCCGGTTCTTCCAGGGTGGGCTGCACGTCGGCCATCATCTCGGACATGCGCTTGAGGTGGCCGGAACCCCGGCCGGGCAGCAGGTGTCCCTGGATATCCCGGCCGAAGAAGGCCATGCCCGCCACGTCGCCCATGGCCAGCACCACCCGGGCCATCCGTCCCGCCGCCTGGATCGCCCAGTCGAAGCGCAGCCGGTCGTCGATCCGCGAGGTCATCAGGCGTCCCGCGTCGATCAGCAGCAGCACCCGCTGGTTGCGTTCGACCCGGTAGTCCCGCACGGTCAGCCGTCCGCGGTGGGCGAAGGCCTTCCAGTCCATCGAGCGCATGTCGTCGCCGGGCACGTAGTCCCGCAGCTGGTGAAACTCGCGGCCCTCGCCGACCAGCGGGCTGCGCCGGGCGCCGAGGTGCCAGGTCGAGGGCACCACCAGCGACGCCTCCCGGCCCGAGAGGGAGACCAGATCGGGAAAGACCCGGGCCCGGTCTTCCAGCTGGATCACCCGCTGCCGGTGAATCAGGCCCAGCCGGCCGACCGAGCGGACCGACAGCGGTCCGAAGATCTGCAGTCCCCGTTCCCGGGGAACCACCCGATAGTCGATGCGGGTGCGCTCCTGCGGTCCGAAGCGCACGTCGATGTGTCCCTCGGGCCGGTCGAAGGTCGGCGGCGGCAGGTCACGCAACACCAGCCGGGCCGACCGGTCGCCGTTCCAGGAGAGATCCAGCCCCAGTTGGGTCGGACGGCCCTGGACCCAGCGGACCGGTGCTACCCGGGCGGCGGCGAGCTGCCGGGGGCTCGGAGAGGTGTAGAGGTCGTAAGCCACCGCGGCCAGCAACAGCAGGTTCCAGCCGAGGCCGGCGTAGAGCCCCTCCCGCCCGAACAGGCCGAGCAGCAGCAGGGGCACCCCCAGGGCCGCCAATAGCCCCAGTCGCGGGGTCGGGATCAAGACGCCGGGGTCTCCGGAGCGCCCGAGGGCATCTCGCCCCGGGGCAACTCGACGTTCTCGAGGAGTTCGGAGACGACCCGGTCGGGACCGATACCCTCGATCTCCGATTCCGGACGCAGGATCAGGCGATGACGCAGCACCGGCGGGGCCACCGTCTTGACGTCGTCGGGAACCACGAACTCCCGCCCCTCGCAGGCGGCGGCAACCTTGGTGGCGAACAGCAGCAGCACCGCGGCGCGGCTGCTGGCGCCCACCTGGACCCGGCTGTGTTCCCGGCTGGCCCGGATCAGGTTGCCGATATAGCGCCGCACCGACTCATCCACGTGCACGGTCGCCGCCTGCTCCCGCAGTTCGAGCAGGGTGCGGTCTTCCAGCACCGGCGTCAGATCCGCGGCGGCGGCGGGGGCCAGTTCCAGCCGGCCGGCGTGGGCGTCGAGGATTGCCATCTCGGCGTCGGCGTCGGGATAGTCGAGCAGGACCTTCATCAGAAAGCGGTCGAGCTGTGCCTCGGGCAGGGGATAGGTGCCCTCGTACTCGATCGGGTTCTGGGTCGCGACGACGAAGAACGGTTCGGGCAAGGCGTGGGTCTTGCCGTCGAGGGTTACCTGTCGCTCCTGCATCGCCTCGAGCAGCGCGGCCTGGGTCTTGGGCGGCGTGCGGTTGATCTCGTCGGCCAGCAGGATCTGGGTGAAGATCGGGCCGGGGAGGAAATCGAACGTGCCGGTCTGGGCCCGGAAGATCGAGGTGCCGGCCACGTCCGCCGGCATCAGATCCGGCGTGAACTGGATGCGCCGGAAGTCGGCGCGGATCAGTTGCGCCAGGGTGCGCACCAGCAGTGTCTTGCCCAACCCCGGAGGGCCCTCGAGCAACACGTGGCCGCCGGCGATCAGGGAGATCACCAGCTGGCGGATCGTGGCCGGTTGACCCAGCACTACCTGCGACAGGCGCTCGCTGAGCGTCGCTACCGAATCACGAAGCGCTTCCATCCCCACGCAACACCTCCTGCTCGAGCCGCTCGGCGGCCCGTGCTCTCTCGAGCATATCTCGTTCACGAATCTTCGAGCGGGACAGCGCGTCCCCCACGCTCAGCAGCCGTTCGATCTCGCCGGTCGGTTTGTCCAGTCGTTGGGCGGCACGTTCGGCGAGTTGCCGATCGTTGAGCCCGCCCTCGATGTGCAGCCGGTCCTGAAAGGTGCGGCGCAGGCGCGCCGCGATGGCGCCGATCATCGGGCCCGAGAAGCGGGCGCGGCGATAGAGCGAGGCCATCGAATGCACGTACTCCAGGCTCGAGCGGCGCAGGGTCGCCGGCGCCGGCCAGGGCGGGCCGAAGCGGACCCCGCGGGCAATGCCGTAGAGCAGGATCGCCAGCGCCCCCTGGATGAAGGCCCAGACCAGGGCCGAGCGCTGAAGTTCGCCGATCCGGGCGGCCATGCCGCCGTAGCCATGGTGGAACTCGTCGAACAGCACCGGTCCCGCTCCCCGCAGATCCTCGATCAGCCGGAAGGCGAAGCGCAGGTTGTCTCCCCGGGAGATCCGGTCGTTGGCGATCAGCGGCCCCATGACCCGGACCACGCGGCCCTCGCCGAGGGACGCCTCCGCCGCCACGATCTTGTCGTCCAGGCCGACCGCCAGGGGGATGCCGCGGATCCCCGATTCGAAGTAGGCGTCCTTGTTCAGGATCAGCGTTTCGAGATCTTCGCCGGCCGGGTAGGCGGCGGTGCCCCGGGCGGGTTGGGTGTCGGGGCGCGCCGGCATGAAGGTGCGGAAGTCCAGGTCGGTCGCCGGCGAGAGCGCCGGGAGGCCGACCTCCTGGAACAGATCGTTGAGCTTGCTCGATCCCTCGACGATCGAGGCGTCGTCGAAGACCAGCAGCGATCCCCCCTGTTCCAGGTAGCGGCGCATCGCCTCCATCTCCTCGGAGTCGATGCCGCGGCGGAACGGGGTCGTGAGCAACACCACACCGGGCGGCTCCTCGAGCTGCTGCCAGGGGCGCTTCCAGACCTCGTGGGGAATCTCCTGCTGCTCGAGCCACATGCGGAAGGCCTTGGAGCCCTCGGGTTCCGGCGCGTAGCTGCTGGGGAAGCGCGCCCGGGAACCGCCGCTCTGACTCCCGAGCAGCGCCACGACCACCAGGGCGACGAGTGTCACGACGATGACGCCGCGCAGCTGCTTCATCGGGCCTCCTCGTCAGGCAGCACGATGGAGGTTCCCAGGTCGAGAGCCCGCCCGGTCAGTTCCCGGGTGGCGCCTTCGCCCGAATAGACGAAGCGCTCGTGGATCGAGACCAGCTCGGTCAGGGCGGCTCGCAAATCGGGGGCGGCGCCGTCCCGCAGTTCCCGCAGGCTCTCCCGGTCGGTCAGGCCCGGCTCCCGGGGAAGCAGCCCGCGATTCTTGAGCGCGACGATCGCAGCCCGCTCGACCAGGCGCAGGGCCTCGACCAGTCGCCCGGCGGAGAGTTCCTTCCGGGCGGCTTCGAGCATTGCCTGGGGCGTGGCGTCGAGGTCCAGGGCCTGATGGTGCCCCTCCCGGTAGGGCAGTTGCCGATCCGGTGTCCGGTCCATGCGCATCAGCCAGCGCAGCAGGAAGAACGCGATCACGATGACGAAGGTGGACACCAGCAGGATCAGGAGGTACAGCGCCATTCCCCCGCTGAAGATGCTGAACACACCGACGGCGGCACTGCCGATCCACTCCATGAGCTTGCGGGAGAAGCGCTCCATGGTGCTGACCTCTTCGGGTTCGGCCTCGAACTGCGGGTCGTCGAGAATGCGGGCCAGATCGCCGGCGCCTCCCTCGGGGACCTCGCGGAGCACCCGTTGTCCCGCCTCGGCGTAGTGTGCGATACGGCGTTGGGCCCGGCGCAGCGCGGCGTCGGGGCTCTCGTCGCTACGCCGGTCGGTCAGCGAGGTGACGATCGGGTCGTCGACACCGGCGTCTTCCAGCCGCCGAATCAATTCTTGCCGGACGTCGTCCCGGTCGCCGTCCTCGCCGGAGCGCTTCAGCTCCTGGGCAAGCCAGTCCACGGTCGCCGACAGTTGTTCCGGATCTCCCGCAGCGGCGGGCAGCAGCAGGGCCGCGAGGATCACGCTCAGCAACGCGACGCCGCTCCGCCGGCCGACGCCGGTCCGCCGGCCGGTACCCCGCGTTGAGGTCACGGGGTCTCCTGGGCCAGCTCCCGCGCGCCGAGCTCCAGGTCCAACGCTTCGTGGCGGACCCGGATGTCGTAGTAGAAGAGCCCCCAGACGAGAATGCCGATCGGCATGAAGATGCCGGTGAGCAACTGGCCCATCAACTGGAGCGGCAGCACGATGTAGAGCGGCATGAACTGCGGACCGAACGCGGTGTTGACCGGCACGCCGCCGTCGCTCAACCAGACCAGCTGGGCGATCGCCAGGGGCAGGCCGGCGAACATGTAGAGCGCGTACACCACGATGCCGGTTCCGATCATCAGCGCGATGGTGCGCACCCAGTTGCGGTCCGCCGCCCCCTGGCGGCCACCCCGCTCGACCTGCATCTGGTAGGAGCGCTGCAGGGCTCCGACGGGGCCGCGCCCTTCGAAGTAGACCGCCGGCACGGCCAGGATCAGGATCACCATCGGCACGAAGGCGCCGACGAACATGCAGATGCAGAAGGGGAGGGTCACCAGGAGCTGGAGCAGCGCCGTGGCGATTACCGGACCGGTGCGGGGCAGCGATTTCCGCAGCGCCTCGCCAGTCGAGATGTTCCGGCCCTTGAGCAGCTCATCCATCGTGGCCAGGACCGGCATGCTGAACAGGGCATAGAGCACGGCCAGCAGCACCATCGATACGAACATGGCCCCATACATGGCCAGTAGGAAGGTTCCCGGGTTCGCGCCGGCGGCGCTGCCGGCCTGACCCAGGGCCAACTGTTGGACCAACTGGCTGCCCCACTGGGCCGCTCCCAGGGCCATGCCGAGGACGGCGAAGACCGGGAAGCGCTCCCTGTAGACCAGGACGGCGAGGTCCAGCAACTCGCCGATGCCTCGGGGCCGGAGTTCGAATCCAGGTGCGGGGGTCATGACTGGGAATTCGCCTTGCGCTGTTCCGGTTGACGGTTGACGGACTCCGCGGAGTCTATCGCCGGGCCCCGCAGCGGGTCAACGGCGGGTCAACGGTGGCTGAACGGCGGTTGAACGCCGGCCTGAGTCTGTAAAGTTCCGATAAGTCTGCCAACTCCCGGTTGCCGGGGGTGGCCCGGTAGGGTATCTCTTCATCATCGTGAGCACGCAATCCCATCTCTGGTGCCCCTGTACTTATCCGCTTCGCGGATAAATCTCTCTTCCCGTCAGTCTGTTCGTTCGTCGGCGGGTTTTCCGCCCGGAAGGATATTTCGATGGAACAAGACAACCTTCTCCGAGATCAGGATCTGGCCTGCGGGCCGGCCGGCCAGGATCATGTCGTCCTTGACCCGAAACACCCGGGGATCAACGACGGCTTCTACGTCCGTCGCCGTGAAATGATCTATCGGTTGTCCCGGGACGGCCGGATTGCAGAATCGGAAGTCCCGCGCATCGGCTACACCGAAAACGACGACTCGGTCTGGCGCTACGTCTGCCGCAAGCTGCAAGAGGTCCACGAGCGCAACGCCTGCGACATCTTCCTCGAGGGCAAGAAGGCGCTCGGCTTTGAAGAGGGCGCCATGCCCGAACTGCGGGACCTGAGCGAGGGCACCTACGCCCGTTCCGGCTTCCGCCTGATTCCGGCCGAGGGGATGCTCTCCTCCAAGGACTTCTTCCGCTACCTCTCGCGGAACCGGATGCCTTGCACCCAGTACCTGCGGCATCACTCGAAGCCCGAGTACACCCCCGAGCCCGATGCGGTCCACGATGTGATGGGGCACGTCCCGCTGCTGGTCGACCGCAACTACGCCGAGATCGTGCGCATGATCGGGGAGGCGGGTTCCCGGGCCGAAGGGGACAACCTGATCAAGCTGACCCGTTTTTACTGGTTCACCATCGAGTTCGGTCTGATCCGTCAGGCCGGAGCGCTCAAGGTGTTCGGTGCGGGTTTGCTTTCCTCGTTCGGCGAGATGACCTACTGCTACTCCGACGACGTGGACCGTCGTCCGCTGGATATCGACGACGTGGTCGAGACCGACTACGACCCGACGATCATGCAGCCGACGCTGTTCGTGATCGAGTCGATGGAGCAACTGCGCGAGGCGACCGCCGAGCTGGCGCGCCGCTACGGAAGCTGAACCTCGGGAGGGCGGCGTGGAAAAACGCCGCCGTTTCAACCGACCCGAAAAGGGTTTGTTTCAGCGTCGACTTTCCTTGAGTCCGCTGCGTCCTGGACGTACAATACAGGTGAGTAGACAAGGAGAAGTTGATGGACACTCCACCGGACAATTCGGCGCCCTCGACGGCCCGGACGGTCGTCGAGGGAGTCACTCGGGGCGCTCGGCAGCGGTAACACTGCGCCACGCGATCGACTTCGATCCGGCACAGGCTTCCTGGCCACACGGGCCGCTCGCCGACGCCGACAAGACGGGGAGGTTCGCCTCCCCGTTTTCACGTTCAGGGACCGTTGGTTTCCCCGCCTGGGCCGGCTGGATCGCCAGCCCCCCTAGACCCCGAGCGCCCGGGACACCGTCCAGTAGAGAGCGATGCCCGCGATGAAGATCGACGCGGGTACCACGACGAACTTGCGGTAGCCCTCCTTCCCGCGGAACCAGCCGACCAGCAGCAGCGCCAGGGCGACCACGGCGATCTGCCCCAGCTCCACGCCGACGTTGAAGCTGATTAACGCCACCGCCAGTTCTCCTTCGGGCAGGCCGAGCTCCTGCAGCACGCCGGCGAAACCCAGGCCGTGGAGCAGGCCGAAGGCGAACACCAGCAGCGTTCGATGGGGACGCAGCTCCTCGGTGAACAGGTTTTCCAGGGCGACGTAGACGATCGACGCGGCGATCAGGGTCTCGACCAGGCGGGAGGGCAGCTCGACGATGCCGAGGGTGGCCAGCGCCAGGGTCGCGGTGTGGGCCAGGGTGAAGGCGGTGATCTGCCAGAGCAGCGGCTTCAGCTCGCGGCTCAGCAGGAACAGGCCGAGGACGAACAGGATGTGATCGAGCCCCTTGGGCAGGATGTGCTCGAAGCCCAGCCGCAGGTAGCGGCTCGCGACGGTCCAGGTCGACGGCGGCGGCGCCCGATGCTCAGCCAGCGAGAAGGGGCTGCTGTCGGCGCCCGGCACCAGCACCTCCCGGTAGAGTTCCTCGCCCTCGGCATCGCGGATGGCCAGGTGCACCGCGTTGAACGAACGCGAGGCGCCGAAGGTCAGTACCTCGGACTCCGCCGGGATCTCCCCCTCGAAGCGGGCGACGATGCCGAAGACCGTCGGGATCTCCGCTTCGTCTGCCTCGGGGGTGCCGTATTGGGGGAAGGTGATCTCGGGGCGCTGCTTGGTGCCGTCCAGGCGCAGGCGCACCCGGCGGCTCAGGGTCTCGGCGGCGCGATCGGAAAGGACCGCCCGTTCCGCGGGAGAGAGTGCCCGGAGTTCCCCGGCCAGCTCCGCATCGTCACTCTCGGGAGAGACCCCAAGGGCCAGGGCGTCGACGTCCAGCTTGAGTTCGAGACGATAGCCCTCGGGGACGAGATCCAGGGTGGCCTCGGTAATCGTGAAGGAGTGTGCCCGGGCCGGAGCGGCCGCGGCCAGCAGGGCCAGAAGCGCCAGAAGGGTCCAGATCCCCCGGGGGATCCGCCGGATTTCCATTTCGTTCCTCGCCGATTGACGGAAGTCCCCCCGGGCCTAGATTGATCCCAGAGGCGACAGCCTGCTTGGCTGCTGCAGATCCATAGCTTAACGAATTTGAGGCCCGGCATGGAAACTCCCGATCAGGTAATCGAGAAGCTCGAGATCATGGGTGAGGACGAGGTGCGGCAGCGCCTGTCCCAGGGCCACTTCCACTCGAAGAAGATCCCGCTGGTTACCGGCTGGCTCCAGCGCAAGGATCAGGGCCGCGCCGAGCAGCAGGCGGTGGTCGCCCGCCAGAAGGCCAAGGTCGAGGAGAAGCGCCACGAGCAGATCAAGGACGCCATGGAGTTGGCCCAGGCCGCCCAGAAGCAGGCCAAGCTGGCCACCGGTGTCGCCGGCGGCAGCGTCCTGCTGGC
>CAZBZH010000140.1:0-9235 GCA_964496265.1 uncultured Acidobacteriota bacterium
CGACAAGGCCCGTCCTGAACGCCTCTCGATGAAGTTGCGTCCGTTGTTCACGCCGGGGATCCGGGGGATCGAGGGGCACACCATCGACGCGGCGATGGGCCCCAAGGGCAAGCGCCTGAGGCTGTTGTTCGACACCGGGGCTACCGGGCTGTTCGTGCTGCAACGGATCGCGCGGAAGGGCGGTTTCGAACGGCTCTCCTCGGAGACGACCTTCGGCGGCGGAGGGGATCAGCGGCACCGCACCCTGCGCGGCGTGTTCCCCGAGCTGGGCTTCGAGGGGCTGGTCTTCGGCGATGCCCTGGTGGCGGTCAGTTCCCGTGAAATCGACTCGACCGGCCGTTACCACGGGCTCGTCGGGATTGCGCCCTTCGCCGGCTACCGCATCACCATCGATTCCGGTGAGCGCACCCTGAGCCTCGACCCCGGCGATGCCGACGCCGCGGGAGATCCCTACTGGATGATCTCGGGCCAGATGTTGGTGCGGGTTCGGGTCAACGACGCCGAGGACGCGCTGTTCCTGTTCGACACCGGAGCCGACGGCTCGGTCATTTCCCAGCAGTTGATCGAGCGGATCGAGGGGGCGGCGGCGGGCAGTCCGGCCCGGGTTCGCGGCTTCGGCGGCCGCATCGAGGACTCCCGCCGGGTCTCGGGGATCCAACTCGGCTTTCAGGGACGCAAGACCCGGCGCGGGAGCATGACCAGCGCCGACTTCCGTCTGCGCAACCGGCTGGGCGGCGTGCAGGTCGACGGCTTTCTCGGCCGGGACCTGATCGGCGAAGCGACGGTGGTGATCGATACGGTGGCGCGGCGGGTTCGCCTCGTCGGAGCCGGCGGGGAAGAGGACCGGACGAGCGACTGACGGCGCATGTCCCGCGTGGCCGCGGCCTCCGGAGCCTTCGACGCTAGCGTCCGAGTCGGCGCAGGGCTTCCCGGGGAGCGGGCCAGGCGGGATCGAGCCGGGCGGCCTGTTCCAGGTCGGCGATCGCCGCGGACTCCCGGCGTTGTCGCAGGTGGAACATCCCACGGGCGAACAGGGTGCCGGCATTGGCCCCGGGAGCGGCCACGGCAGCATCGTGTTCCACCCGCGCCTGCTCGATCGCTCCCTGACGTTCCAGGGTCTCCGCCAGCCGGCTTCGGGTCGAGGCCTCCCGTCCCTCGGGCATGCCCGCGTCGAGGGCCCGGCGGTACAGATCCGAGGCCAGAGGGAGGTCTCCGCGCTTCTGGCGCAACCATCCCGCCTGATCGAGGGCCACGGCGTTGGGCGGTTCGGCGTCGAGAACCGGTTCGAGCACGTCGAGCCCTTCGTCGACCCGGTCCAACCCCGACAGGGTCGCGGCCAGCCGCACCCGTTCCCGCACCGGCACCTCGGAACTGCGCACGAAGCTATAGGCGCAGCCCAGGACGACCAGCAGCGCGGTGACGATCACCCGGGTGCGTCGCCGAGGGTCGCTCCAGCCGAGGAGCGCCCGGTCGACGGCGTACCCGGCGAAGGGCGCCAGCAGGAAGTAGAAGGGCAGCCGCAGACGGGTGGTGACGAAGAACAGCAGCAGCACCGCCAGCAGCGCCGCGGCGAAGCCGACCAGCGGCCAGACCCGGTGTCTCCGGGGCCAGGCCAGCACGCCGCCGATCAGCGCCGGCAGCAGCAGGCCCCAGGGGGGCAGCGCCAGCAAGTGCAGCAGCGGCAGATACCGCTCCCGCTCCAGCGCGAAGGCGTACATGTCCGCCGGATCTCCCGGGTCGAGAACCCGTTGTAGTTTGCGGCCCTCGAGGGCCACCCAGGCGGCCGGGTCGGCGGTGATCGCCTCGACGGCGCGCCCGCGCCAGTAGCCGTCGACCCGTGCCGGGCTCAGGGTCTCTCCCGCCGCCTCTTCGGCCAGCCGGGTCGCCAGCTCCCGCTGGGAGAAGATGTCTCCCGCCTGGGGATGGAGCGCCTTGTGAGATCCGTCGGCACCGGGCTGGTTGCCGATGTAGAGGTTCTCGCCGGCGGACAGCGCGATGCGTAGCCCGGCACCCCGGCTTCCGTTGTGGATCAACGCCGGGGCGATCACCACGAGGAACGCCGCGGCGAAACCGGCCGCGGCGCGAAGCCACGCCGGGTTGGGCCGGCGCCCCGACCAGGGCGCCGGGCCCAGGGCGAGCAACGCGACGGGCACCAGCAGTTGAACCTCGGCCCGGGCCAGGGCGGTCAGCCCGAAGGCCCCGCCGCACAGCGCCGCGCGAAACCAGTGCGGTCGTTCCCGGCAGCGGCCGAGTAGGTAGATCGAGAGGGAGAGCCCGGCCAGGGGGAGCGCCACCGGCAGCAGCTTGATCTGGTGCAGGGCCAGCGGGCCGTGGAGCAGGGCCAGCAGCGCCGCGGCCACGCCGGCGCGTTCGGAGTCCAGGTACTGGCGCCCGATGGGGACCAGCAGCGCGATGGCCAGGCCGGCCAGCAACACCTGGAGGAAGGTCGCGGTCCCGTGGCTGTTGCCGTCGCGCAGCATCGCCAGAAACAACGGGTACAGGGGGGCCTGGTGGAAGGCCGGTTCCGCGGCGATCCCCTCGGCGGCGATCCGGGCGGACCAGGTGTCGTAGGACAGCGCGTGGGAGATCCATGCCTGATCGTAGGGACTGTCCCGATGCTGGAACCAGAGCAGCAGGTGGACGGCGACCGCGAGCAGCGCCACCACGGCAAAGGGGTTCCCGAAGAGTCGAGAACCGTCGGAGGTCTTGCGCTTGGAAGGGCGTTTCACGGCCGCCCATTATGGACCTTCCCCCGGTCCCCGGTCAGGGGGAAGGTCAGGCGTTGCGGTCGAGGAGTTCCTCGAGCAGGTCGAGCTTGTGGCTCATCGCCTCGAAGGTCGCCGCGTAGGGCTCCGGCTGCTCCAGGTCGACCCCGGCGCCCCGCAGCAGTTGCAGCGAGTAGTCGGAGCCGCCCGACCGCAGGAACTCGAGGTAGCGGGCACGGGCGCCCGGCTTGTCCGCCTGGACCGCCGCCGCCAACGCCGTCGCCGCGACGATGCCGGTCGAGTACTGGTACACGTAGAAGTTGTAGTAGAAGTGGGGAATCGCGGCCCACTCCACCGCGAAGCGGTCGTCGATCCGCACCGTTCCGGCATCGTGGCCGTGGTAGCGGCGCAACAAGCCGAGGTACAGATCGTTGAGGCGGTCCCCGGTGAGGGCTTCACCCCGCTCGGCGCGCTCGTGAATGTCCAGCTCGAACTCGGCAAACATGGTCTGGCGGAACAGAGTCGCCCGCAGTCCGTCGAGATAGGAACTCAGCAGGAACATGCGCGCCCGGTCGTCGGTGGCGTGCTCGAGCATGTGGGCGTTGAGCAGCGCCTCGTTGAAGGTCGAGGCCACCTCGGCGACGAAGATCGAGTAGCTCGCGCTGGGATAGGGCTGCGAGGAGTTGCTGAAGTACGAGTGCATGGCGTGACCCATCTCGTGGGTCAGCGTGGTCACCCCCTCGTAGTCTCCGTTGAAATTCATCAGCACGAAGGGGTGCACGTCGTAGGCGGCGCCGGTGGCGTAGGCGCCGGAACGCTTGCCCGGGCGGGGATGCCAGTCGATCCAGCGGCGATCGAAGGCCCGGGCCAGCGCGCTGCCGTACTCGTCTCCCAGCGGACGCATCGAGTCACGGACCAGGCGCGAGGCCTCGTCGATCTCGAAGCGCATCGGGTTGTCGCTCAGCAGGGGGCAGTAGAGGTCGTGGTAGCCCATCTCGTCGATGCCCAAAGCGCGACCCCGCAGGGCGAAGTAGCGGTGCAGCACCGGCAGGTTGGCGTGCACCTGCTCGATCAGATTGCGGTAGACCTGGGTCGGGATGTTCTCGCCGTCGAGGGCGGCGTGGAGGCAGCTGTCGTAGTGCCGGGCCCGGGCCCGGAAGACGTGGCCCTTGACCGACTCGTAGAGGTTCTGGCCCAGGGTCGCCTTGAAGGATTCGTAGCTGCTGAAGTAGCGGTCGAACATGTTGCGGCGGTCTTCGCGAACCGAGGTGGTGCGGTGCTTGGAGAAGAGCGAGGGCGTCAGCTCGATCTCGTCGCCGTTCTGCAGCTTGACCGTGGGGCGGGGCATCTCGGCGTTCTGCATCAGGCTGAACAGCGAGTTGGGGCCGCCGGTGATCAGGCCGGCCTCGGCCAGGATCCGTTCTTCACCCGGCTCGAGCACGTGCTTGCGGGTTCGCAGCAGGTCCTGGAGGAAGTGACGGTGTTCGGCCAGGTCCGGCTCGTCGTCCAGGTAGGCCAGCAAGGTCGCCGGCTCCATCGCGAGGATCTCGGGGCGGACGAAGGAGATGCGCCGGGAGAAATCGGTGACCAGGACCTGGCACTCCTGGCGCAGCGCCTGGAGCTCGCCGTCCCGGGTATCGCCGTCGGCGCCCATCGAGGCGTAGGACATCAGCCGGGACAGTTCCTTCGACGCGTCGGAGACGGCGCGCAGGCCGCGGGCCAGGGCGGCGGCGGACTCGCCCAGGGTGCCCCGGATCCCATCGAGCTCGGGCAGGCGTTTCTCGAAACCGGTCCGGGCTTCGATGAACGCGGCCCGGGTCGGGTAGATGTCGCTCAGAGCCCAGGTCTGCGCTTCGGGGGCGGGGGGCTGCGCCACGGTTGCGGCACTGCCGTCGGCAGAGAACGTCACGGATTTCACAGTGTTCGCTTCCCTATGCCCGACCCATCGGGCCGGTCGGACCGCTGCACCAGGCCGGTCCTTGAATTACGTGCCCTCGCCGGCGCACGCCGCCGCGAGACAGGGGGATGGCCATCCACGCTGTTCCTAGCTGAATCTAACGCATGGGCTTCCGAGGATCCAGACCTCAAATGCATCAAGTTTGAGCTTTCAAAATTGGAAAAATACCCATGTGTGGCCCGATCGAGGCACAAAAAGGTCGCTGACGGGCGGGGGGGAGCCTGAAGAGGTGGTACCGGAGGTGGGACTTGAACCCACACGCCCTTGCGGGCGGGGGATTTTGAATCCCCTGCGTCTGCCATTCCGCCACTCCGGCGAGGGGGTCGGACGGCGGGCATCGTACCAGGAAACCCCGGGAATCGCTCCGCGGCGGCGTCGGGGAACTCCGGGTATTCCGGTCTCCGCAAGGGGTCGGGGCTGTTCGCAGGCTGCCTCAAAGCGGTGCAACTGGATGGTTGCGTTTGGGCCGGGCGGAGAGCCCGGATCGCAGTAAGTGTTTGACAAAACAGGCGGTTTACGCTACTTTAATGCTGTCTGTCCATCCAGTTGGCCCTCGCGAAACGGCATTCCTGCGACCGGGCCTCAGGGAGGTAAGCGTGGATTTCAAGGTTGGTGACAAGGTCGTTTACCCGAACCATGGCGTGGGCGTCATCGAGGACGTTGCCGAGAAGACCATCGGTGGCATGGACTCGTCGTTCTACTGCCTGCGGATCTTGTCCACGGACAGCACCGTGATGGTGCCGGTCGGAAACACCACCGTCGTCGGTCTCCGCAAGGTGTTGACCAAGCGGGAAGTGACCAAGGTCATGAAGCTCCTCAAGGGGGGCGAAGTCGCGACCTACGACGACTGGAAGGGTCGCTTCCAGGCCAACTCCGAGAAGATGCGGACCGGCGATATCCTGGCGGTCACTGAGGTATTGAAGAGCCTGACCATCCTCAATGAGGTCAAGCCGCTCTCCTACCGCGAGCGCAAAATGCTCGATCGCGCCCGTTTCTTGCTGGTTTCCGAGCTCTCCGAAGCCTCGGGCAAGGATACCGAGAAGGTCGAAGAGCAGATCGACAACGCCCTGCTCGAGTCGACCAAGGACGTGCAGGCCAAGGTCGAGCACTAGGAACTTCCGCTAAGATCACGTTTGGGAATGGCCCGGCGGTTTCCGCCGGGCCTTTTGCTTGATGGACCTCCTGATTCTCCACCGTGTCGTCGCTTCCCTCCGGGCGTCGCTCTGCGACCGCTCGCTGGTCGAATTGCGCTCGGACCGGCCCGACCGCTACCGGCTGCTGTTCGAAGGGGAGCGGGGCCGGGGCTCGGCGCTGGTGTCGCTGGGGCAGGATCCCTGGCTCGGCCGGCCCCGGGGGCGTTTCGAGGGGCACCGGACCCGGACCTCCTTCGCCGCCTCGGCGGGCAAGGCGCTGGCCGAGCGGGTGCTCGAAGATGTGCTCCTGGCCGAGGGGGACCGCCGGGTCGCCTTCTGCTTTCGCGGCGGGGCGCGGCTCGTCGCCGAGCTGACCCCGCGAGCGTCCAATCTGATCCGCCTCGACGAGCAGGGCCGGGTGGTCGAGTTCGCCCGCAACAGCCGGGGCGCTCTGGCCCGCCTGGTGCCCGGAGAACCCTACGTCCCGGCCCGGGCTCCCGCAGCGTTGCCGTTGTTCGAGGCCACGGCCGACGAGGTCGACGACGCCGTCTCGGCCCAGGAAGGGCGGGGGCCTGCCGAAGCCCTGCGACGCGCGGTGTTCGGCCTGTCCCGGGAAACGGCGGAGCGCATCGTCGACGAGGCCCGGCAGGACGGGCGCACCCCGGGTGAGCTGTTGGCCGAGCGGGTGGCGTCGGCGCTTCAGGGCACCCTGGCGCCGATGGTGACCGCCCGGGAGGACCCGCTGGAAGCGGCCGAGGAGGGACGCTTCGCCGGGGCCGAGGCGCGCCTGCTGCCCTGGGAACCCCGGGAACTGGCGGAGGGCTTCAAGGTCTTCCTTCAGCCCGACGCCGCCGGCACCGTGGGGCACTTCTACGAAGCGGTGGATCGGGCCGCCCGGGCCGAGTCCCGGCTCAGCGGCGCCCGCAACATCCTGCGCCGGGAAAAGCGCAAGGCCTTCGATGCCCGCCGCAAGGTCGAGCTCAACCTGGAGCGTTTCGGCGATCCGGAGCGGCACAAACGCTGGGCCGAGGCCCTGCTGGCCGGCATGACCCGGGCCGAGCGGGTGGGGGAGTTCTTCCGGGTGCCCGACCCCTATGCGGTCGACGGGGCGTTGCTCGAGGTCCCCGCCGAGCCCGGTTCCGGCGCCGCCGAGGCCGCCGACCGGCACTTCCATCTGCACCGGCGGGCGCTGAGAGGCCGCACCGCCGCGGCCGAGCGGCTCGGCGAACTGGATCGTCGGATCGAACGCCTGGGACAGCTGCAGGCCCGCTTCGAGGGCGCCGAAGGGGCTGGGGCCGCGGCGGAACTGGAGGCCTCGATGCGCGAGCTGGGCATTCCCGTCGGGCTCGAAGCCGCGACGAAGCAGGGCCGGGGACGCGCCCGGGTGGCCGCGCCGAAGGTCGAGGGGGTGCGGCTCTTCCGCAGCCGGGCCGGGACGGAGATCCTGGTGGGCAAGGGGGGGCAGGCCAACGACCGGCTGACCTTCCGGCTGGCCGGGCCCGAGGACTTCTGGCTCCACGCCCAGGGTGTGCCCGGCGCCCACGTGGTGCTGCGCAACCCCTCCCGCGCCGCCACGCCGCCCCGGGAAGACCTGCTGGAGGCCGCGGCGCTGGCCGCCTACTACTGCGACTCCCGCAACGCCGCCCGGGTCGATGTCCAGTGGACCCGCCGCAAGTTCGTGCGCAAGCCGCGCAACGGCGCGCCGGGGGCGGTGCTGGTCAAACGCTTCGAGACGGTGCGGGTGGCTCCCGGGCATCCCCGGAGCGGCGCCCAGGGGCCTGAAAGCAGCGGCGCGTGAGTCCCCGGCATCTCTTGCGATTCCCGGTCATGCGGGCTAGATTCGCCGCGCCATGAAGTCTGCGATCAAGTACCTGGCCGGTTTCCTGCTCGCGGGGTTCCTGCTCTGGTGGATGCTGCGGGACAAGGACCTGGGCGCCATCTGGGAGCAGATCCAGCAGGCCTCCTTCGCGGGCCTGGCCTTCGCGGCCCTCCTCAACCTCCTCCACGCGATTCCCCGGGCCTGGCGCTGGGGTAGCCTGCTCAAGCCGGTCCGCCGCGGCATCCCCATGCGCCCGATGGTCTCGGCGATCATGATCGGCTACATGATGACCTGGGTGGTCCCCGGGCGCGTCGGAGAGGTGGTTCGGCCGGCGCTGCTCTCCTCCCGGGAGCGGGTGCCGCTGGGGCCATGCCTCGGCTCGATCCTGGCGGACCGGCTGCTCGACGGCATCACCGTGCTGGTGCTCTTCGCCGTCGCGCTGGTGGTGCAGCCCCTCGATTCAGGGGAGGCCGGCGATCGTATCCGCCAGGGGGCGTTCATCCTGCTGGGGCTCGTCGGCTTCGGACTCGGGGTGTTGCTGGCGGCCGCTCAATTTCGTCGGCCGCTGGAGGTCTGGCTGGCTCGGCGCAGCAAACTTGTTGCGTGGTGCGGCCGCACGATCCTGCGCTTCTCCGAGGGGGTCGAGGCCCTGCGTCGTCCCCGGCTGCTGATCGAGGTGGTCTTTCAGAGCGCCGTGATCTGGATCGTCATCTGCCTGGCGACCTGGATCGGCCTGCTCTCCTGCGGCGTCGAGATCTCCTTCTGGGGCGTCCTGGCGCTGATGCCGCTGCTCGCGCTCGGCATCGCCGTGCCCACGCCGGGCAACGCAGGGGGCTACTCCTTCGTGATGGAGCTCGGGCTCAGCGAGATGTTCAAGGTCCCGGGGGATCTGGCTGCAACGGCCGGGTTGCTCCTGTGGATCATGGTGGTGGTGCCCCCGATCCTGCTGGGTGTGTTGATCCTGGCGGTGGAAGGGGTGTCCTGGAGCGATCTGTTGCGGGCTGCCCGCGAGGTCAAGAACCTCGGTTCCGCCGAGGAAGAGGCTTCACGGGCATCGACGCCGGCAGCGGCGGAAGCGCCCGCGGAATAGACGTTCCAATCGCGACCGGAACTCCGGCCGAGGAGGTGAACCCGTGAAGTGTCCGTTCTGCGGTCATTGCAAGGACCGTGTTGTCGATTCCCGCGAAAGCGGCCCCGGAGACTCGATCCGCCGCCGGCGGGAGTGCCTGGAGTGCGGGCGTCGGTTCACGTCCTACGAGAGGATCGAAGAGATCCCCTACATGGTGATCAAGAAGGACGGGCGCCGGGAGCCCTTCGACCGCCAGAAGCTCATGAGCGGCCTCCAGCTTGCCTGCCAGAAACGCGCAGTTCCCGTTAAGGCTCTGGTCCAGATCGTCGATAACGTGGAACGAGCCGTCCAGGACAACCCGGATCGAGAGGTCGAAGCCGGGGTCATCGGAAAGATGGTCATGGACAGCCTGAAGGATTTGGACAAAGTTGCCTACGTGCGGTTCGCCTCGGTGTACCGCGAGTTCGAGGATGTCCAGGAGTTCATGAACGAGCTCAGGGGCCTGCTCGGCAGCCGGAAGTAGGGAGCTTCCCGGGAGGCAGCGTGTCGGAA
>CAZBZH010000141.1:0-9233 GCA_964496265.1 uncultured Acidobacteriota bacterium
TCGGACAACGACAAGCTGACCGAGCACCTGAAGAGCGCCGACTTCTTCGAGGTCGAAGCTCACCCGACTTCGACCTTCACCTCGACCTCGATCGTCGCCGACGGCGAGCTCTACCAGGTGACCGGCAACCTCGATCTCCATGGTGTGACCAAGAGCATCACCTTCCCGGCCACCATCCAGGCGGCGGCGGACCAGGTGACCGCCCAGGCCGAGTTCTCGATCAAGCGTTTCGACTTCGGCATCGAGTACACGGGGCCGGCCGACAACCTGATCCGTGACGAGGTGCTGATCCGCTTCGACCTGATGGCCAAGCCCGGCGTCTGATCCATCGACTTCACACCGACTTGCTCAAGAAAACGCCCGGCATTTGCCGGGCGTTTTTCGTTGGAGCTTCCCTGGCGATCAGTTCCTGGGCGCCATGCGACGCTGAACTCCGGTTGAGAGACTGCGAAACTTCGTCCTTGACTCCGCATGCCGCAGACAGTTAGCGTCATTGGGAAATTTCCTCTCAAGCAGGGCGGCAGCGGTCCACTCGTCAGGGCGGATTGTTCTGCCAAGCACCTGCTCTTAATCGTGCCCGAGTCCCTCGCAGCGCCCGTCTGGCCTGCGCTCGGTAGGTTTGATCGACAGGAGCAAGTTGATGCAAGTGCACGTCACCCGCGCCTTGGCGTACTTCGTTTGTCTGGTGCTTTCCTTCTGTGCAATCTCCGCACAGGAGTCGGTCCAAACGGCGGCCACCGTAGCTACCGGTGAAACCTGCGCTGTCCCTGAGTTCCGGTTCGAGTGGGAAGGATCTTCGGAGCTAAACCTGGTGGTGAGTTCTCCTGTGGATGCCGACTACGACATCTGGATTCGACCCCACAGATCCGCGAACCCTTTGTCCCTCTTCCAGAGCGACGATGTGAGGATCTCCGGCGGCGTGCTCTCTGTTCCTCGAAAACTGGCGGCAAGGCTCCAGATAGGTTCTCAATACCATTTCGACGGATTCGCCAACTCGCGCAACAACGGAGTGAAGACTGTTCGTGCGAAGCTGAAGAGCCTTGTGTTCGTAGAGGAGAGGGTTGTTGACGAAACTCCAGATGGGAGGGTCGTTTCAATCCGGGCTGTTGGGTACGGTGACGGGATCGAGCCGGCTCCGAACTGGGGCAACAAATACCAGGTCTCGGCCCGCGCAGGTGAGGACGCCAAGGAAGATCTCGATTCGACTCGATTTCCCTTGTTGGCCTCCGATGGTCTTCTGGTGATTCGTTGGGAGGCGACCTCGAAATCCGGCGCAAAACTCTGCGACCCTTTGGCGCGGGGGGAGACAAATCCGATCGTCGCGCTAAAGCGTCACGTGCTCTCCGTTGACGCAGGAAGCACTTTCACCTTTGACCGAGATGATGAGGTGAGCAATCACCTCGAATTTGCTGTCTTGGGAACTTCTCGGTGGACACGAAAGGTGACCACCTTCGGTGGTATGCGCTTCTCGAGTATCGGCAAGGTCGCTGAATCGATGGATGAGATGGCTTCGTCCCCTGCCGAGCAAGCAGCCGAGGATCCGTTCAGGGAGGGGGGCAGTACCGTGGAGGCCAACGGGTGGCTGGCGTTTCACCCCTGGTACAAGAAAACGAGGGTTGCCTACCCGATGTCGGCGATTCTTGGCGCAGGATTCACGACTGTGCCGGGGGAGGTGGACCAGCTCGAGGCGAAGCCTCGTCTGTTTGCCGGTTTTCGGATGCAGGTGGCGCGCTACAACGTTCAGGATGCGGCCGAAGAGTTTGGCAACGCATCAGGCTACGTCCAGTTCGGAGTGGCTCACGATGAACTATGGAGCTATGAACAGGCGCTAGATCTTGACGGTGATCCCTCTACCCCCGCGGAGATCACTTTGTTCGAAGAAGAGCGGCGCTACTTCGTCGATACCGAATTCACCGTGCCGGGCATCGGTGGTGATCGGGCGAGACTCAAATTTCGGCTATTTGCTGACATCCCGACAAGTGGTGACGGACCGTCGAATGTGCGCGCGAGCGTGCTTCTGGCCGTCAACGCCCAGAAGTTTTTCAAGAGTGTGGGGCCGTAGTTGAGTGCCGCGGGGGGAACGTTGAAGGCGGGTAGGTCTTGCCTGCTAGCGGTTCTTCTGCTCGGGCTTTGCTTTGGGCGAGCATGGCCCGGAGTGGTCCCATGTGAGGACATCTCCGGTGACTCGTTGGAGCCCGTGCTCACTCTTCTGGGCGACAATCAGACGCACCAGAGTCGAGGGAGTGCATCTCAACTCCAGCTCAGTGTCGTCGACCGGTTGATCGAGGTTACGCGACGGCCGCCGCAGCAGGCGCTCTTCGGCGATAGCGTCATGCACTACTTGCTCTCGCTCAAGCATGAAACCCCGGTCGTTCATCTCGGAGATGCCATCGATGTCTCGTGCACCACAGAGCTGGATGAATTCCTGAGCCTGTGGCCCGATGAGCAGGTTTGGGCCCTGGCTCCAGGAAACCACGACGGTTACCTCCTGGGCAATGTGTCTCCAGAAGCAACGTGTAGTAAACGCGGTCAG
Organism: uncultured Acidobacteriota bacterium; assembly: GCA_964496265.1. Taxonomy (GTDB): domain Bacteria; phylum Acidobacteriota; class Polarisedimenticolia; order Polarisedimenticolales; family Polarisedimenticolaceae; genus Mor1. The sequence goes on from CAZBZH010000141.1 coordinate 2,534, forward strand.
CTTTCGTCTGAGTACGGATGGGCTCTCTTGTGTGCCGAGCGAGCGTTCTACCCCTCTCATCCGAACTGTAGTCCGCAACAAGGGCTGACCCACGACCCATCTCCGAGTGATCGGACTGGGCGCGAACCCGGAGAAGGCCTGATGGGGTACGGGCGCCCCCTTGACCGCACGGAGTTTCTCCGCCGCTACGTGGCTAGGTTTGCGGGGGTGGATTCGCTCGTCGGTGAGTGGGATTCTGGGCCGGGATCGTATCGCCACACCATGGTCTGGTCACTGGACGAGTCAAAGCCTTGGCGGTCCTATGTGGTCCAGCGTATTCGCGTTGAATCTCCTTCCGGCATTTCGGTCGCGTTGTTCATTCTTGATACGTCGCAGTTTGCCAAGCGGCCGACTTTTGTGCGAAAGCCGGCTGGTAGGAGTGGTCAGATCGGCCACGAGCAGTTCGACGTCGTGATGCGTTGGATTCACGAACCGGCAAGTCGAGCGGATTTTCAGCTCTTGGTGGGGCACCACAATTGGCGCAGCCTGAAGAAGAGGACCCGGGGCGAGTTGAGGCAGGTTCTTGCGGATCTAGGAAGCGACGCATACATCAGTGGGCATTCGCACAAGGGTTGGGTGGAGGAGATTGGAAACACGGCTGGTCAGCGAGAGGTGAATGTCGGATCGATAGCGGATGCTCCAGTGCACTTTAGAACGATATCGGTTGGGCGTCGAAGTGATGGGGCGCCGTTGATCGTGATTAATCCAACCGTCGTCGAAGCGACGTGGGGCGGGACACGCGAGGAAGGCTGCAACCTCTCGGAGTGGTGTTGCCCGTCGGCGTGGAAGCTGCCTGACGATCATCGGGCTTCTCCCGAACGGGATCAACGTGGAGTACTCGGCGGGCATTTCTGGTCAGCTCACAAAGAGGCCAATGGCCAGTTGCAAATGTTGGTGCATCTACTGGAGATCTTGGCACGAGAAGGTGCCATTGACTCGACGGACGCGAAGATTGAGTACTTCGGGAGACTTTGCCCAAGTGGAGTCGAAGCCGCGAAATACCTGCTGGGGGTGGATGAGATCAAGGCGGAGCTCGAAGCACTCTCGATGTTCAAGAACGATCGAGGGTGCCGGGCAACGACTCGAAATAAGTCCAGCTTGATCCGGTCGGTTCTGCACTTTGTTGCAGAAAGATCAGACTCGGACCTGCTGCGGCACTATGCGACGTGCCAGGCGCTGGATGGTGCCTGGCGTGATGCCGAAAGGCGCAAGGGAAAGCGCAGAGTCCTGCGGAGAGCCGACTACAAGGCTGGGTTCTGTGCCTCTCCGGCAAAGTGAGCGGGCGGCTCGTAACGCCCGGCGATTGCCTGGCGTTTTTTTGCGGTGGATGGCCGCCGGCAATGCGGCGGGGCGAGGCGTCAGCCGGCGTGCTCCTGCTCCAGGTGCTCGATCAAGCCGTTGCAGCGGTTGATATTGCGCCCGAGGACCCGCAGCGTGGTCTCCACGTGGCTCAGCCGGAAGGTCAGGCTCGCCCGCAGGCCCGGGGCCGCGAGCAGGGCGTCGACGCCGGCTCTCGTGGCGGAAGGATCCCACTCCGGCGCACACTCGGGCCAGCTGATCGAGATCGCCCCGCCGGAATCCGCGGTGACGACATCGCCGCAGCCGGTCTCGATGTCCCGCTGCAGCGCGATCGGGATGTGCGCTCGCACCAGTTTGCGGTAGTCGGGATCGTCGGCAAGGGTGGGCTTCAACGTCTCGAAGACGTTGAGCAGGTTCGATAGCCTCCGCCGCGATTCGACGCTGAGAGTTGCTTCGATGGCTCCGGCGTTCAGCACTTCGTCGTAGACCCCGCGATCCACCTCCGGGCTCCAGGCCTGTGACGCCATGTAGGCATCGGTGATGAACGAGGCGCCCAACGTGTCCGCCGGGGCCTCGAGCGCGTCCAGGGCAGCTTGCGCCTTGAGCTGGACTTCGACGTAGTAGCCCCTACGGGACTGCAGGTTGTGTTGGTTGCGACGGAGTTCTTCGATCAGCCGTCCGCGGTAGTCGTCGGCGGCGTTGCGTTCCATGCGGGCCTGATTCCAGTTCTGGACCTGGAGGCCCAGGTAGACCCCGATCACGACGATGACCAGCTCGATGCCGATCGCGGTCCAGTCCTGTTCCCTGAAATGCTTGGTGAATCGACGCAGCAGCATGCGTGCCTCCTCTCCGGCGACCCTCGCGCCTCGCTTGCCGTCACCCCTGTCGGCAAGCTCGCGCACCCGGCCCTGGACTATAACGGACGATCACCGTCAACGAGGCTACCCACCGCCCCGGGCGTTATTCGCGATCGAAGTAGGCCTTTGCCGTGGCTAGGAAGTGCTCCCGGGCCGCCTTGTGTTCGACGACCGGGGCGGGGTAGTCCCCGCGCAGTAGACCGGCGTCGTGGGGCCAGTGGATCTGCTTGACCGGCATGTCGGCCAGCTCCGGCACCCAACGCTTCACGTAGTCGCCGGACGGGTCGAATTTCTGCCCCTGGGTGATCGGGTTGAACACCCGGAAGTAGGGTTGCGCGTCGCAGCCGCAGCCCGCCGACCACTGCCAACCGCCGTTGTTGCTGGCCCAGTCCCCGTCGGTCAGGTACTTCATGTAGTGGGCCTCGCCGTAGCGGTAGGGGATCATCAGGTGCTTGGTCAGGAAGCTGGCGTGGATCATCCGCGCCCGGTTATGCACGAAGCCCTCGCCCAGTAGCTGCCGCGAGGCGGCGTCGACGACCGGATAACCGGTGCGCCCCTCGACCCAGGCGTCCCACAGTTCCTGGTCGAACTCCCAGGGAAAGCCGGCGAACTTCTCGCGGACCGGTTTTTCGAGAATCGAGGGACGGTCCCACAGGGTGTGGTAGTAGAACTCCCGCCAGATCAACTCGCTACCGAAGACCCTGGCCGCCTGGGTGCGGCCGAGTTCGCTCTGCACCGCGTGCCACACCGTGCGCGGCGACAGGGTGCCGAACTTGAGATCGGCGGAGAGCCGGCTGGTGCGCGCCAGGTCCATGCGGTCGCGGTCGCTGTGGTAGTGCGCCGCGGCGTCGGCGAGGAAGTCCTTGAGCCGCTTGCGCGCCGCTCGTTCGCCCCCCTTTAGAATCGCCGGGTTGGGGGTCAGCCCCAGATCTTCGACCGCGGGAATCTTCGTTTCCTCGACCTTCTCCAGGTCCGCCGGCAGCGCGGGCAGCGAGCGGGGCGCCGGCAGCGCTGAATCGATGGGGGTGCTGTCCAGCAGGTTGCGCATGAACGGGGTGAACACCGCGTAGGGGGTGCCGCCGCCGGTGCGCAACGTGCCCGGAGGACGCAACAGTTCCCCCTCGAACAGGTCGAAGGGCACGTCCAGGGCCTCGGTGATGCGGCGGTCTCGCTCCCGGGCGAAGGGCTCGGTCCAGCGTTGGGCCACCACCCGGTCGACCTTCCACTTCGTCGCGAGGCGGGGAACGACCTCGGTGGACTTGCCGGCGACGACGATCAGCCGGGAGCCCTTGGCCCCGATGTTGTCCCGCAGCGCCACGAGGGATTGCAGCAGGAACTGGATCCGGTGGGGCAGCTCCCGCGCCCGCTCAGGCGCGAAGAAGTAGGGATCCAGCACGAACAGCGGGATGATCTCTCCGCCCTCCGCCGCCGAACGGAGCGGAGCGTGATCGGAGATCCGCAGATCCTTGCCGCGACACCAGACGAGAGTACGCACGCCGAGCATTAATGCACGGCGTTCCCGCCGTCGTCCAATTTTCGTGGCGGAATCTCGTTGTCCCGGGGCTCAACCGGGTGTAACTTCCGCGTGTCCCGCCGAGAAGCCGGTGGGCCGAATGGAGACGCCATGTTCCGCTGCGCAACCCGCAATAATCGCCGCATTCGCAATTCCCGCGGTTCCGGGGTGTGCCTGTAGCGTCTTCTGAACCTATCTTCGCTGCGAGCAAAACCCCGGCCCCGGCCGGGGTTTTTTCATGCCTCGCGGTGTTCTGCGGGGCAGGAGGCCGGACGATGTGTGGAATTGCCGGAATCTTCGATCCCGCGGGAGCGGTGGCCGGGCTGCGCCCGCGAGCCCTGGATATGGCGCGGCATCTGCGCCACCGGGGTCCCGACTGGAGCGGCATCTGGGTGGGCGAGCGGGCGCTGCTGGTCCATGAACGGCTGGCCATCGTCGGCGTCGACAGCGGAGCCCAACCGTTGGTCTCCACCGACGAGCATGTCGTGCTGGCGGTCAACGGCGAGATCTACAACCACGCCGAACTGCGGGAGCGTCACGCCCCCGACGTGCCCTGTCGCACCGGCTCGGACTGCGAGATCCTGCTCGAGCTCTACCGCGAGCTGGGGCCGGACTTCGCGAAGGAGCTCAACGGCATCTTCGCCTTCGTGCTCTACGACGTGGAGCGGGACCGCTACGTCATCGGCCGCGACCCGATCGGCGTGATCCCGCTGTACCTCGGCCGCGACCGGGAGGGGCGGCTCCACGTCGCGTCGGAAATGAAGGCGCTGCTGCCCCACTGCGAATCGGTGGAGGACTTCCCGCCGGGGCACATCCTCGATAGCGAGGTCGGTGAGCCGCAGCGCTACTTCGATCCGGAGTGGCGCCAGGCGACGGTGGTGGAAGGGGATTCGGTCTCCGCCGAGGATCTGCGAACCGCCCTCGACGGCGCCGTGCGCCGCCAGCTGATGTCCGATGTGCCCTACGGTCTGCTGCTCTCGGGCGGTCTGGATTCGTCGGTGGTGGCGGCCTGCGCCGTGCGCCACGCCCGGGGCCGGGTCGAGGATGACGAGCGCTCCGAGGCCTGGTGGCCGCGGGTGCACTCGTTCGCCATCGGTCTCGAGGGTTCCCCGGACCTGGCGGCCTCCCAGGTGGTCGCCGACGCGCTGGGCACGGTGCATCACCCCTTCACCTACACCATCGAGCAGGGGCTGGACGCCCTGCGCGACGTGATCCGCCAGCTGGAGACCTTCGACATCACCACCATCCGCGCGGCGACGCCGATGTACCTGATGGCCCGGCGGATCAAGGCCATGGGGGTCAAGATGGTGCTCTCGGGAGAGGGCTCCGACGAGATGTTCGGTGGCTACCTCTATTTCCACAAGGCGCCCCACGCCGAGGCGTTCCACGGCGAGACCGTGCGCAAGCTGGAACAGCTACACAAGTTCGATTGCCTGCGGGCCAACAAGTCGATGGCGGCCTGGGGTGTCGAGGCCCGGGTACCCTTCCTCGATCTGGAGTTCCTCGAGACGGCGATGCGGGTCGCGACCCGGGACAAGATGATCGGCCCGGGACGGATGGAGAAACACCTGCTGCGCGAGGCTTTCCGCGGTTGGCTGCCCGACGACGTGCTCTGGCGGCAAAAGGAGCAGTTCTCCGACGGCGTGGGCTACGGCTGGATCGACACCCTGCAGGAGGTTGCTGAGCAGCGGGTCACCGACACCCAGATGAAACACGCCGCCGAGCGCTACCCGGCGGCGACCCCCTGGACCAAGGAGGGGTATTTCTACCGCTCGATGTTCGAGGAGCTGTTTCCCCACCGGAGCGCGGTGCGCTGCGTCCCCGAGGGCAAGTCGATCGCCTGTAGTTCCCCGGTAGCGCTGGAATGGGACCGGGCCTTCCGGGCCAACGCCGATCCCTCGGGACGCGCCGTCCACGATGTCCACGAGCAGGGCCGGGAAAGGGCCGAGGGTGAACCGGGAGCTATTTCCTCCGACTGAGTCTCCTGTAGAGTGCGTGGAGGAGGAGACAGGTGAAACAGTTCATCGGGATCGTGGCGGTGTTGGGACTGCTCGGGTTGATCGCCTTCGGGTTTGCGATCTACCTGGGCTACATCTTCGTCAGCAGCGAGGTGGAGAAGGGGGAGGCGTTCATGGACGCCTGTTCCGAGCGAGCCAGGGCCTATTGCAGCGGCGCGGGCGGGCTGCGAACCCTCGAGACGTCGATGGGGCCCGGAGGGGAGAAGCCCTGGAGCGGCGAAGCCCAGTGCGACGTGAGCTGCCACGACGACCCGGAGGATGCCCCGCTGGTCAGCATGCTGCCCCTCGCCGAGCCGATCCCCGAGCGTGCGCGAGCTGAGTAGTCCCCAGCCGCAGCGGCGTCGGCGGCGCGAGATGTCCCTCGAGGCGCCGCGTCAGAAGCGGATAGCCAGGCCGAAGGAGATCACCGGCCACGACTCCAGATCGTCGGCATCGTCCTGCAGGTCGAGGCGTTCCAGCTCGAGGTCGTTGGGATCGATCAAGCCGGTGCTGGAGGACAGGGTCACGTCGCCGGCATCCTGGAACACCAGGCCGGCGTCGAAGACGAAGCCGAAGCGGCGGCCGCGGGCCAGGTTGCCCACCCCGATGCCCAGGTAGGTCGCCGAGCGGTCGTAGTCGACGAAGCCGGTCAGGGTGCCGATCTGATCCGGGGTGTACAGGGTGTCTCCGATGACTTCGGCCTCGGTCGGCGTGGCCATCACCCGCACCTCGTTGCGGTTCTCCACCAGTCCGCCGGTAATGCGGAACTTCCCGGCGAAGGGGAACACGTCGAGGTAGAGTCCGGTGCCGCCGATCTCCAGATCGGCGTCGTAGTCGATGCCGTCCTCGTCGAAGGACTCGCTCACATCCAGGGTCTGGTAGGAGCCGCGCACGGTGATCACCCGGTTGATCCCGTAGCCGATGTCGGCTCCGACGCCGTAGGTGCCGGCGCGCAGGGCGACGCCGAAGGCCTTGGGGCCGCGCTGAGCCATGGC
>CAZBZH010000142.1:0-9219 GCA_964496265.1 uncultured Acidobacteriota bacterium
GGACGAGGAGACCCACGCCCAGGTGGCGGTGATCGGCCCGGGCGTCCAGCGGGCGCTGTTCGGCTACGAGTCGCCGCTGGGGCGGGATCTCAAGATCAACGACATCTGGTTCAGCGTCGTCGGCGTGCTGCGCACCTCCACCGGAGGCTCCTCTTTCCAGGGGATCAACATCGGCAGCACCTCCAACGAGATCTACGTGCCGGTCAGCACCGCGCTGCGCAAGTTCGACCGGGACCCGCTCAAGTCGCCGCTGGACGAGATCATCGTGCAACTCCGCGAAGGGGTCTCGACCCAGGCGGTCTCCGCCGTGATCTCGAACACGCTGGACCGGCTGCACTCGGGGGAGAGCGACTTCGAGCTGGTGATCCCCGAGGCACTGCTGGAACAGAGCCGCAAGACCCAGCGGTTGTTCAACATCGTGATGGGCTGCATCGCCGGCATCTCGCTGCTGGTCGGCGGCATCGGCATCATGAACATCATGCTGGCCACCGTGCTGGAACGCACCCGCGAGATCGGCGTCCGCCGCGCCGTCGGCGCCAGGCGCGCCGACATCCGCTCCCAGTTCATCATCGAGTCCTTCGCCATCTCGGTGCTGGGCGGCGTCGCCGGCGTCGTGATGGGCGTCGCCATCGCCCGCATCGTCGCGGCCTACGCCGACTGGCCGACGGTAGTGACCTTCACCTCCATCGCGCTTTCGACCGGAGTTTCGATGGCGGTGGGCTTGGCTTCGGGGATCTATCCGGCGCTGCGGGCCGCGGAGCTGGACCCGATCGACGCGCTGCGCTGGGAGTAAGGTTGGCCGCTCGCAGCTACGCCTCAGCTCCGTGGGGGCGAGGTGTTCTACTGCCCAGCCTGCTGGTGCTCACTGCAGCTTGCGGTGGTGGCCTGTGCGAGAACGTGGAGTTGGATCGCGTCCCACACCCTGGCGGCGTTTCCGAGGCACTCGTTTGGCAGCGCGACTGTGGTGCTCTGACGACGGGCCCCGTCACCGTGGAGGTGGTTCGCCCGGGCGGGGCCATCGGGAGCGGAGGTGTCGTCGCCGAACTCGAGTGGGAGCGATCTTGCCCGGACGGATCGGCGCCACTCGTCGCCTGGGATCCGAAGGTCTTGCGCTTGGTCGTGACCTATCACTCCGACTCCCAGGTCAAACTCCGTACCCGCTACGATCAGGTGCAGGTGACCTACCGTCACTGCGAAGCCACGTACTCTCAGGATTGAGAGCTGGACCAAAGGAGAGGTGGCGCGATGGGCTCATTCCCGACCTTCTCGCTCCAGGTGCCCAACCAACGCTCGGATGTCTTCCAAGCCAGTGTCGCTGTCGTTGGTGGCCGACTGGGCTGCAGCCGCGAGTTTCTCCGCAAGCCGGACGAGAAGCCCGGCGTATGAATCCTCTCCAGGTGAGTGCGCGGCGCCCGCGTAGCACCCGACCTGGAAGCAATAGAGGATTCCATCGAGATGGACGCCGCGCTCGGGGCAGTAGCGGGTGCCCTGAACTCCCAGTTTCAGTTGCTCGAGCACCTTCGTAGCAAGTTCCGCATCCAACGAAGACTCGGACGCAGAAACGTGGATCGGCTCCTTCGGCGCCTTCATGACCTGCCCCTCGCACTCGAAGGTATTCATGTCGTCCCAGATCGGCCGGCTGACAATCGCATGGCGGAGCAGGACAGGCTCGAGCAGCGGCGTCGAGATTTCCAACACCCACTCGGGCTCGAAGGAGGGTAGGACAACGACGCGGGCTTGTTGCTTCGGCTGATCTCCGAAGAGTGTCTCGGCGACTCTCTGGTAGTAGGCAAACTGCTCCCTACTGGTGAAGAGACCCGGGTCCATCGGCTCCAGGTGGCCGTCGCCCTCGGAGCTCAATCCCCCTCCTCCATCTCCTCGATGAACTCCAGCACCTGCTGGGCCCGCTCCTCGATCGAGAGGTTGTTGCTCAGCACCATTACCTCCCAGCCCAACTCGTCGTAGACGGTGTAGAGCAGGTCGTGGATCTTGCGGGACTTCTTCTCGTCCCCCTGCCGCCCGGTCTGGCGCCGCGGATCGAAGGGCTTCAGGGTTTCCAGTAGGAACGCGCAGCCCACCGGCAGCCCTGCCGCGTAGTCGCTGTACTCCTGGGGGATCTCCTGGACCCCTTCGTGTTTGAGGTAGGCGATGCCGTCCAGGCCGGAGCGATCCATCACCACCCACTCCCGGGTGTTGCCCATCAGCCGCCGCTCGTTGTGTAGCTGGCGCTCGAGGATGTCCAGCTGGAACTGCACCGGGTTCTCGGCCCGCCAGCGGTCGTAGTCCTCCCGCTCGTCCCGGCCCTCGCCAATCACGTGGATCGCCGCTTCGGGGATCACTCGGTAGCCCTCCTCGCGCAGCCGCCGCAACAGCGACGACTTGCCCGAGTAGGCGCCGCCGGTCAGCACGATGCGCTGCTGTTTGCGGTCCCGGTGGTAGCGGCGGATGAACTGACGGCGGTCGTTGTCGTTGCGCAGCTCGTCCTTGCCGGTGAGGCGTTTGACCAGCCCGGGAGTGACCCGCTCCATTTTGAACTCGACCTTGTCCGACTTGTGGTCGCTGCCGTCGGCGTGATGGGCGTAGAAGCCCTGGCCGGTCATCCGCTGGGGCCGGGCGCCGGGGACGGTGGCCGAGGTCTTCTCGAACTCGTAGAAGGTCAGGCCGAGGATGTTGGAGTCCCGGGACTTGGCGTCGAAGCAGTGGATCAGGCCGTCCTTGTAGCGCCCGGAGAAATCCAGTGCGCCGTCGGGCCAGCGGGTGTCCTTCTTGCCGTCGGCGCCGTAGGAGACGCCGCTGATCGCATACTCGTTGGCCGAGCGGGGAGCGATCTGCACCAGGGCGTAGGGCTTGCGGGCGTTCTGCTCCTTGATCTCGATCCACTCGCCGATGATCCCGCCGTCGTCCAGGGCGTTCTCCGAGAGCTCGGTGACGTGGGCCGAGAGCGACGTGCGTACGGCGGAGAGCAGTTCCGCCTTGGTATTGTAGTTCCCGGTGAAGCCCTTGTTGCGCCAGCGGGTTTGCAGGGCCTCGATCTGCTTGCGCTGGACCGGGTCATGATTGTCCGGCGGCTCGGCGTCGTTGAAGAACACCGAGGTGGGCAGGCCCCGCCGCACCATGCGCACCACCTCCTCGACCGCGCCCCCTTCGTGTTCGTCGGTCGGTGTGCCGATGCGGTTCCAGAACAGGGCGATGCACATGTCGCAGTGGTCGACCAGATGGCGGTTGATCACCCGCTGGGGCCGGTCCCGCAGGTCGGTCGGCGCGGCGTCCTCCCACATCAGCGGCAGCAGGGCGATCTGGCGGGACTCGGAGTGTTCCACGCTCCAGCGGATGATCTCGTTGCGCACGGCGTTGCGTTCGCGCACGTCGCCCGGCGAGGCGATCAGCACGCGGAAAAGCTGCATTCGGGACAAGTCGTCGCTCCGTCGATGGGTTCGTTCCGTACCGGCCGGCCTGGCGCAAGTTTAGCGAAGTTCCAGGCGGGAAAGAAGCATCGATGCAGCACGAATCCGGATGCAGCGCTCCGAGACCGCTCCGAGACGAGGGGGCGCGTGATAGCGTCACGGCAACGCCTGTTCAAGCCCGAACAGATGCATCGAGGAGTCACCATGAAGCTCCGGAACCGTTTCGTTTTCCTGCTCGCGCTTTCGCTGGCCACTCCGCCGAGCGTGCTCTGGGCGCAAGGCCAGTTCGTCGTGACCCCCGATCAGACGCCTCGGATAAGTGTCAGCGGCAGGGCGCAGTTGACCGCATTGCCCGATCGGGCGGATGTATCGGTCGGAGTGCTTGTGGAGAATCCGGATCTCCGCGCCGCTCAAGAGGAGCTGGCCGAGACCGTGCGCCGACTCCTCGCGATGACCGAGCGGCTAGGTGTGCCCGCCGAGCACGTCCGAACGAATGCGCTCAACGTCGAGGCGCGCTACGACGACAGCGAGACCGTATTCATCGAGTACGTGGTAACTCGGGATTTCGACGTCGAGCTGCACGACGTCTCGCTCGTGGAGGCGTTCTTTGAGGGAGCGGTCGAAGCCGGAGCGAATAGGGAGTTCTGGGTCTCGCTGAGTTCAACCCGAGAAGAGGAACTTCAGAAGCACGTGCTGGACAACGCGATCGACGATGCGCGTCGGCAAGCGGAGCGAGCGGCTTCCCGTCTGGGTATGCGAATCGCGGGCGTGCGATACGTCGATCTCGAGCCGTCCCACGGCACCTCTTCGGCGAGCACTTTCAGGCCCGGCGCCGGCACGTTTCTTCCCGGGAAAATCCGCTTCTCGCGAAGCGTCGAGGTCACGTTCGTGATGGCCGGCGCGCCCAGCGGTGGCTAGAGTCTCCCGCCGGCGTCCACCTCACCCCCGAGCCGCCGAATACAATCGTCTCGCAGCTCCCGTAACTGCGGCACTTCGACCGAGCGCAATGCCTCGATGCGCCGGGCGCGCTCGTAGTCGTGGGCCTTCACATGGTCGACGTAGGCGAAGCCGAAGTTGCGCAGCGTGGAGTCCTCGCCGCCGCCACCCTTCTTCGCCACCGCCAGTTCCTGGAGGAACAGCAGCGGGTCGATGCGGATCACCCGCCCGAGCATGAGGTCCAGGATCTCGGAGATCCGGCCGTCGCTCTGCCGACGTAGCCGGAAGGCCAGCGCCACCGCTTCCGCGTCGGAGCTCAGCACCTGCGCTTCGAGCAGCGCCAGGTCCCAGTCCAGCTCTTCCAGCCGTTCCCGGTTGATGTAAGTCGCGCTCTGCACGGCTCGCGCGTTCTCGGGCGTGGGCAGCTCGAGGTAGCGCTCCCACGGCGTCGAGGGTGTGAGCCGCGCCCGGGCGGCCTCGGCGGGTGCGCCTGCGCCGAGCAGGGCGAGCAGAAGAGCGACGATCATCGGGGTGCAGCCTCCGCGAAGCCGGCGACCCTCTGCCGGCTTTCTACGGAGAGTCTACACGCGGGCGGGCTCGTGCCTACTGCACCCGCGGGTTGCCGGGCGCGTTGGGCGGATCGCTGGGCGGCGGGGGCGGGGTGCTCGGGGCGTGTTTGTAGATCCACACGCCCGGGCGGGGGTTGTTGGAGGTCGAGCTGCCCTGGCCCTGGACCACCATGACCACGCCGTACTCGGGGATCGAGGTGATCGCGGTGCCGCGGCCGATCACGATGTCAGGGCGGTTGCCCATATCGTTGGTGATGTCGGTGTAGCGGCCGCCGTTGCGGTGATCGAACTCGTACCAGCGGCCGGTGTCGCACAGCAGCAGGAAGCGGCCGCTGACCGGGTCGTAGCCGTGGAGGGCGTCGCTGACCCGCAGGTTGCAGCCGCTGGGGGCGTCGACCATGGTCAGCCAGTCACCGTTCTCGGTCAGCAGCTTCGAGGCGCGCGGGTAGTTGTTGCCGCTGCCGGCCCACAGCACCCGGTCCTTGGGGCTGTACTCGGAGAACGGGTGGGGGGAGCCCCAGACGCTGCGATCGAAGGGGGTCTGCCAACCTGCCGGCGGGCTGAACTTGTACCAGGTCGCCCGGCCGTCGCCGCTGACGAAGGCCAGGCCGCCCCGGCCGCCGTCCAGGTGGTCCATCCAGGTCAGGGAGTTGGCGGCCACCACGGTGATGTTCGGTTCGGGCAAGGTCTCCCAGGAGTAGCCGTTGCCGTTCCAGGTGCCCCGGTGGACCGAACCCTCGCTGTGCCGGGTGTAGAAGATATGGCCGTCGTGGTCGGCGGTGTTGACGTCGTAGCCGTGACCGCTGCGCACGCCGTGCGGAGTCGTAACCCGCGACCACGTGTTCGTAACCACGTCGTAGCGGTAATGGTAATAGTCGTCCTGTCCCACGGGGCTGCAGATCCAGTTGACCTGCTCGTTCTGGGAGTCCCAGGAGGCGGAATCGCTCCAGACGAAATCCTGCCCCTGGATCAGACTCGGGAAGTTGGTGTTCAGTTCTACCCAGTCCCCGACGGCGAGGGAGGCAGCTTTTTCACTGAGTTCGGACGCGGCGCCGGGCACTGCGAAGGCAAGCAGCAGGACCCAGACCATCAGACGGCATCGCATTTGAAGCACCCTGGTGTGATTTCGGTCCCCGGCCCATCTCGGTGTACCCCGAATCACGCCATGAAAGGGAGCAAGGGGTGTGCCACGAGCCGGTGGTCGGGAAGTCGCCGGAAACTGGCCGGAGAACGCCCTCTACATCGTGCCAGCAGTCGCCAGGGGATTACCAGGGTGTAATCGTGAAGATCCAGGCTGGGCGCCCGCTTTCGTCCGCCACTGTTCGCGGCAGCGCGCCAGCCAGGGGCCCCCGCTTGCCCAAGGGCACGCGTCCGCCTCGCCCGTGCTTCTAGCCCTCGGACACCGCCGCGGCGCCGCCCCGGCTGAGCATCGCCGGCAGGCGCTCCCGCAGTAGCTCGACGAAGGTCCCGAGATGTGCCGGCGCCGGATCCCGCCGCAGGGTCACCGCGTGCCAGCAGCGCCGCAGTCCGCCGGCACCAAAGGGGCGCGCGATCAGCGCTCCGCTCTCGAGCTGGGCGGCGACGGCCCAGCGGGCCAGGGCGGCGACCCCCTGGCCCGCCTTGACCAGTTCGATGATCGCCTCGGTCAACGGCACGCCGGTCACCCGTTGCGGGGTCACGCCGGCGGGGCCCAGCACGCCGCCGAGAAAGAAGCTCTGTTTCGGGTCGGCGCTGTAGCCGATCAGGTGTAGCTCGCTGAAGTGGGCGGGGGTGATGTACGGCTCGGCGGCCAGCGGATGCCCCGGCGGCAGCAGCACCACCAGCTCGTCCTCGAACAGCGGCTCGGCCTGCAGCCGCTCGTCCTCGGTCGGACCGGGCGCCAGCGCCAGATCGAGGGTGCCGGAGCGCACGGCGTCGACGGCGCCATGGGTCGCGTCGGCGTCGACCACGACCTCGATGCCGGGGTGCGCCTGACGGAAGCCCTCGAGCACGTCGGCCAACCAGGCGTAGCCGGTGTAGCAGGCGGTGCTGAGGCGCAGGGTACCCACGCCGCTTCCCGCCAGCGCCCGGGTCTCGTCCCAGGCGATCTGGATCTCGCCCAGGGCGCGGCTCGCCGTGCGGGCCAGGCGTTCGCCGGCCCGGGTCAGCACCATGCGCCGGCTTTGCCGCTCGAACAGCGGCGCTCCGAGCCGGCCCTCCAGTTCCTGCAGCCGGTGGCTCAGGGCGGACTGGGTCACGTTCAGCCGGCCGGCGGCGGCGGTCAGGCTGCCGGTGGCGGCGACCTCTCTCACGAGCTCCAGATCACGCAGGTCGAGATTCAGCATCGGCAGGCTCCGGGGCGGCGATGAGCGGCGCTCATTCCTTCCATGAGGATTATGCGGTGGTCCCCGACCCCTGTCGATCCTACGCTTCCGGCGCGGAGGGGTACCGCCGCCGGCCGCCGGGCCGGCCACCATCGAGAGGAACGCCATGCGTCTGAAGCTCCACCGGATCCTGCTGTTGCTGCTGGTCATTCTGCCGGTCTCCGTCGCTGCCGAGGAGGGCGGGATGAAGGCGACCCTGGACAGCCTGGAGCTGGGGGACGGGCTGTTCCTGCTGCGCAGCGATTCGCCGATCGGCAACCCGTCGACCCTGGCGCTGCGCGGGGAGGAGGGCTTCCTGCTGGTCGACCCCAACCTGCTGCTGGCGGCCCAGCCGCTCAAGGCGTTCCTGCGTTCCGCCGGCGACCTGCCGGTGCGCTACATCGCCACCACCCATTTCCACGGGGACCACAGCGAAGGGCTGGAGGTCTTCCCCGACGCGGTGTCCTTCGCGCCGGTGCGGCAACGGGAGCGGCTGGCCACCGGCGAGGTGGTGCTGGGCGAACGTCCGATCGAGGCGGCGGCGCTGCCGGACATCGTGTTCGACGAGGACGTCACCCTGCGCTTCGCCGGCCGGACCATCGACCTGCTGCTGCCTCCCAATCGCAACGGCCACACCGACGGCGACCTGTTCGTCTACCTGCGTGAAGACCGGGTGCTGGTCGCCGGCGACTACGTGTTCTTCGACAAGTTCCCGATCGTCGATCTGCAGAACGGCGGCAGCCTCGACGGCTTCCTCGAGAACCTGCGCTGGGTCGTCGAGCGCTTTCCACCGGACACCCGGGTCGTGCCGGGGCACGGGACCTTCAAGCCCGAGGCGATTCGCCTGGCGACCATCGCCGACGTGCGGGCCTACGCCGACACGCTGGAGCAGACCGTCGAGTGGATTCGCGGCGAACTGGAGCGGGGTGCGGACGTCGAGACCCTGGCGACCCGGGAGGATCTCCCCGAGCCGCTGCCGACCATGGGCGCGCGCCCCCGCTACCTGAGCGCGGAGCGTTGGATCCGTCAGGTGCACCGGGCGCTGACGCCGAAGGACCCGGCGTAGGGCCTGGCTGCCGCCGCGCGGGCGAACGCTACAGCTCCAGCACCATCTCGTACTGTTCGAGGAACAGCTCGAAGCCGAGGCGGTCGAGGAAACGCAGGCTGTCCTTCGCCGTCGACGCGATGTTGATGAACGACAGCGCTTCCTCGGAACGGCTCTGCACCTCGGCGATCAGGCTGCTGCCGATCCCCTTGCCGCGGAACTCCGGGTTGATGCCGAACACGGCAACCCGTCCCTGGGCCGGCGAGAAGGTGGCGTGCCCGGCGAGCCGGTCGTCGATGTAGGCGCCGAGGGTGCGCATCGAATGCTTGTTGCGCAGGGACTCGGGCGTGTTCTGCCAGCTCGGCTCGGTCTCCCAGAAGGTCGCCAGTTCGGACCAATCCGGTTCGCCGATCCAGCGGCAGTTCAGCTCGACGGTAGACTCCGCCGGGCGGGTGCCCTTGAAGCAGAGCAGGTGCCGCCGGGTCTCGTAGCCCTGATCCCGGTAGATGCGGATCGCGTACTGGTTGTCGGTCACCACCTCGAGCACCGAGCGCTGCACCCCGCGCGCTTCGAGCTTCGGCAGCAACAGATCGAACAGCTTGCGGGTCAGGCTCTGGCCGCGGTAGGCCGGACGCACCCCGGTGCCGCCGTTATAGATCCAGCGCACGCCGTCGATCTCCCGGTAGCCGTGGAGGATGAAGGCGATCACCTCGTCGTCGACGTAGGCGCCGCCTGAGAGCGAGACGTCGGTCGAGTCCGCCTGCAGCTTGCGGGCGAACTGCTCCTCGGAGAGGTGCATCGGTACGACGTAGTCGGAGAACGCGGCGTTGAGGGCGTCCGCCATCTGGCGAACCGACGCCGACTCGAGGGTCCCGAGCTGCATTCCGTTCCAGGCCTCCGCGAAGGGGGAGTTCGCGCGCGTT
>CAZBZH010000143.1:0-9201 GCA_964496265.1 uncultured Acidobacteriota bacterium
GGAAACCACGGCCGATGCAGGCCCCGGCGGCGCCGCGGCGCCCAGCGGCCTGGCCGAAACGCTGGCCCGGGAGATCGTGCGGGCCGACCGCCACCTCGAGGCCCTCGACGCCTTGTCGGCAGCCGTCGAGGCGGAGCAGGCCAGGCAGTTCGAGGCGATCCGCGAGGCCGAGACCGCCACCGCCGAGCGACTCGCCGAACTGGGCCAGCTGGACGGCACCGACCGCGGGGCAACCCGGATCTACGAGGCGTTGCTCCGCTTGCTCGAACGGGAACAACCCCGCCTGGCCGATGCCCTGGAGCGCACCGAGCTCGTTCCGGGACGGCCTCCGTTCACGGCGGCCCTGGACACCCGGCCGCTGGACACCCCGGCCTTCCGCAGTCAACTCGCCGAACTCAACGGTCGCCTCGAGCGGATCCGGGAGAGCGAGACGGCGATCCGGCAGCAACAGGAAGACGGCTGCTGGCAGTTGCTCGATGCCCGGGCTCAGTTGATGAGCCGTCTCTACCAGGCCCGGGAAGGGGCGATCGAGGCCCTGCCCCGCGAGCGGCGGCGCGCGCTGCTCGGCGTCAGCCGGGAGGGCTTCGATGCGCTCTCCCTCGAGATCGAGCGGCTGCGCATCGGCGTCGAGACCTGGGTCCACCGCACCCTGCGCACCCTGCGTGAGATCCCCGGCATGCTGGACGATCTGTTCGCCGTGGGGCGGCTGACCTGGATCGCGCTCAAGCTGCTGGTGGTGCTGACGCTGCTGCTGGCCCTGCGCCAACGCCGGCAGGCGATGCGTCAGAAGCTGCTGGAGTGGGCGGACAACTTCGGCGCCACCCGGCGAGGGCGAAGACGCCTCCGCTCCCTGGCCGAGCTGACGGTGACCCTGATGCCGTCGCTGCTGGTGCTGCTGCTGGTGCTCTCGGTGCGCTGGGCCCTGGGCGGGCTCTCCACCCGGCCGGAGATCGACATCCCGCTGCGGCTGCTGTTCCTCTACGGGATCTACGCCCTGGCCACGGCGCTGACCTACGCCGTGGCCCTGTGGTTGACCCGCCGCTACCACATGTCGGTCACCCCGCCCCGGCGCAAGGAGATCCTGCGCACCATCCGCACGGTGATGCGGGTCAGCTTCTTCCTCGCCGCGCTGCTGCTGCTCTCGGCCCACGTGCTGGGACGGGGCGTGCTGTTCCACAAGGTGGTGCAGGCGGCCTGGATCATCGGCCTGATCGCCTTCCTGTTCCTGATTGCCCGCTGGCGGCCGGTGATCGCCGAGGCCTACCTCGGCGCCGGCCGGGACGGCCGGCTGGCGCGGCTCGTCGAGCGCACGCGAAACCGTTGGTACGGCTTCTTCGTCGTCGCCGCCGCCTTCGCCTGGCTGGCGGTCCACGGCATCGGCGTGGTGCTCCGCGACTTCGCCCTCAGCTTCGATCAGACCCGCAAGGCGCTGGCCTTCATCTTCCGGCGGCGGATGGAGAAACAGGCCGAGGTCAGCGGCTACGCCGACGTGCCCCTGGACGCCTTGCCGGCGGCGCTGGTGCAGGCGGGTAGCGAGTCCCCGGCCCAGCAGGTGGATCTACTCGTCGACCGCTTCCCCGGCCGGGAGCAACTCGACGAGATGCTCGCCCGCTGGCGTGACGACGAGACCCGGGGCAGTTTTCTGCTGTCGGGCCCCAAGGGGGTGGGCAAGACCACCTGGCTCAACCGGGTCGAGGGCGGCGATCTGCCGGTGGTGCAGATCCCGATTCGCAGCCGCATCCATACCGAACACGCGCTACGCAACCTGCTGGCTCCCCTGCTGGCGCCCGACGCCGAGTGCAAGGACCTGGCCTCCTTGACCAAGGCCCTGCGCGACGGACCGCCGCGCATCGCCGTGGTCGACGTCATGCAGAACCTGTTCATCTCCCGGGTCGGCGGCTACAAGGTGATCGAGGCCTTCATCTCGCTGATCGAGAGCACCTCGGACAAGGTCTTCTGGATCTGCGGCATCTCCGCCTTCGCCTGCGAGCATCTGTTCGCGGTCCATCCGGAGTTGATGATCTTCCGCCATCACGAGGTGTTGCGTCCCTGGACCGAGGAGGAGATCGGCGCGCTGATCCAACGCCGGGCCGAGGCCTCGGGGGTCCAGGTGGAGTACGACGCGCTGCTGGCCGAGCGGGCCGAACGCCATGCCTTCGACGAACGGGTGGTCGAGGCGGCGGAAGGCTACTCCCGGCTGATCTGGGACTACTCCGGCGGGCTACCCCGGGTCGCGCTGCATTTCTGGCTGCGCTCGCTGGTTCCGGTCGACGAGAACCGGGTGCGGATCAAGCTGTTCCGCCAACCGGCGGAGAACGAGCTGTTGCAACTCGGCCAGCGGGCGCTGTTCCTGCTGGCGGCGATCGTCGTGCACGAGAACCTCTCCCTGGCCGAGGCGGCCAAGGTCACCCGCTACCCCGAGGCGGTCTGTCGCATCCAGCTGGAGCAGATGCGGGACCGCAAGATGCTGACCCGCATCGATCGCCGCTACCGGCTCTCCACCTACTGGCACCGGGCGGTGATCCGGGTGCTGACCCGCAACAACCTGCTCCCCGATTGACGAGGTGATCCGTGGAAGAGCAGACCAGCATCATCCAGTTTCTGAAGCCCGAGGGGATCCCCTTCGCGCTGCTGCTCCTGGTGCTGACCGTGATCGCGGCGCGCTTCACCACCCGCAGCCTCGACCGGCTGGGGCAGCGCTTCGCCGACCGTCGCCTGGCGATCAACCAGGCCGCCTCGTTCCTGCGCTTCGGCATCTACCTGGTCGGCGCCCTGGCGATGGTCGCCACGGTTGTGCACCTGACCGACGAGGTGTTGTTCGCCCTGGGCGGCACCGCCGCGGTGGCCCTGGGCTTCGCGCTCAAGGATCTGGTCGCCTCGATCATCGCCGGCCTGATCGTGCTGGTCGACAAACCCTTTCAGGTGGGCGACCGGGTGACCTTCGACGGCCACTACGGCGAGATCAAACACATCGGGCTGCGCTCGGTGCGGCTGGTCACCCTCGACGACACCCAGATCACCATCCCCAACAGCAAGTTCCTCACCGACAGCGTCGCCTCGGGCAACGCCGGCGCGGTGGAGATGATGATCCAGCTCGACTTCCTGATCGGGCCCGACCAGGACATCCCCGGGGCCAAACGCATCGTCGAGGAGGCGCTGGCCTCCAGCCGCTACATCCACCTCAAGCATCCGTGGAACGTGCTGACCAGCGTCGTGACCCAGGACGGCTACTACGCGGTGCAGCTGCGCGCCAAGGCCTACGTGCTCGACGTCAAGTTCGAGAAGGCCTTCGCCTCGGACGTCACCGAGCGGGTGTTGGAGGGTTTCCGTTCGGCGGGAGTGGCTCCCCCGGCAATGCTCCATCGGGGCGAAGGGCATCCGGGTTCGTCGGAGAGCCCCCGGGAGCCGGCCCGGGCGTAGCCAGGCTGCCGACCAGGTAGTAGGCCACCTGCGGATTCGCCGTGGGCACCCGCTTCACCGCGATCCGGTTGCGCAATCCCTCTCTCACGCTGAGCGGTTCCACGGGCGGTTCGCGGTAGCCCAGCTCGATGGCCAGCAGATCGTCTCCCAACATCGCTGCCGCCCGGCTCGCCCCGCCGGGTAGCAAGGACGGACCGTACAGGAGCGTCGACGCCAACGACACCAGCAACAGCGAGGCCAGCACGTAGCCCCGCCGGCGCCGCGCACGGGCCCGGCCGATGCGCCGGCGCAGGTCATCCACGCCCCCACCCCCGGGCTCCAGCTCGACGAACAGTCGATCGGCGCTCATGGGCTCGCTCCCATCGTCCGCCGTCGACCCATCGTCCGCCGCAGGCGTTGCAGCGCCCGGTTGCGCCGGGAGCCCACCGTGCCCTCGGCGATGCCCAGGGTCTCGGCGATCTGGTCGTAGCGCAGTTCACTGAGTTCGGTGAGCAACAGCACGTCGCGTAGCTCCGGCGGTAAACCGGCGACGGCTTCGCGGACCTCCAGCGCCTGCTCGGCCTCGAGGGCGCGCTGTTCGATGCCGGTTCGGGGCACGATCACCTCATCCACCTCGGCCTCGGCGCCGAATCCGAGCCGCCGCCGCACGTTGCGTTTGCGCAGCAACGAACGGGCCAGGTTCAACGCGATGCGGTAGGCCAACGCCTCGACGGTCGCGCGTCGAACCTTGCGGCGCTTGTGCCACAGCTTGACGAAGGTCTCCTGAACCAGCTCCGTCGCGTCCTCCCGGTTCCAGACCAGGCGGTAGACCACGTTGTAGAGCGGCTTCTGCAAACGCGCGTACAGCGCCTCGAGCTCTTCGGTGCTCCAGGCCCCCATGCATCAGTCGAGGTCGGCCGAGACGAGGTACAGAAGCATGATCGACTCGCTGTCCTTCCAGTCCTGGGGACGATTCATGTCGTAGCCCGCCTGGCCCATCACCACCGTCGAACCGGACTCCAGCCGCACCCGGGTGGCCATGCGGTTCTTCGACGAGTTGCCCCAGCGCAGGTCGACGTCGGCGACCACCGTGTTCCCGCTGGAGGTAACCACTCTCTGTTCCAGCACCAGCGAACTGCCGTGAAGCTGGCCTCCCGACCCGGCGTAGGTGGCGAGCCGCAGCTCCTCGACCAGGCGAAACTCGAGACCTCCGTGAACCTGGCTGACTTCGTCCAACGCCGGACGAATCCGGGCAGGAAGCGAGGCAGCCGAGTCCCCGTCCTGCGAGGGGCGCGCCATCACCGCCCAGTAGCTCAACGTGACCGGCCCGGACTGGGGAGTCTGGGGACCCGCCTGGGCCACGGTGGCGATGACCTCAGCGACGCCCTGCTGCAGCTCCCGAGGAGCGGTCACGGTGATCGATGCCTCGTCCAGGTTGGTGACCTGCCCGCCGTGTTCCTTGATCAGAACCCGTACTGCCCCCTGGGCCTTGCTCCGCACCTCCGCGGGCACCGGATAGGTTCGGATCTCCAGCTCGCCGGAGCGATCCTGCTCGGAGGACTGCGGCCCGCAGCCGACCCCGAGCGACAACAAGACGAGCAGCGCCACGGCGCCCCAGAGGACTCCACCGCCGAGCCGTGAACGGCGATCCAGCAAGAACAGGTTCATCGACAACTCCTTGTGCGACTGGGTTCACTCCCTCCTACGCCTTGCGATACGGATCCTTCCCCTGTTTTCGTCCAGAGCGAAAATTCATGGGTGGGCCTCCCGCCGGCGGTACTGCACCGCCTCGGCCACGTGCTCCCGGCGCACCTCCTCGGAACCCTCCAGGTCCGCCACGCTGCGGGCGACCCGCCGCACCCGGTCATGCCCCCGGGCGGACAGATGAAGGCGCTCCCCGGCTGCCCGCAGCAGACGCCGGGCCTCGCCGTCCAGGGCGCACCGTTGTTCGAGGATCCTGCCGCTCATCTCGGCGTTGCAGCCGGCGCCGCTTTCCGCGAGCCGCTCTCGCTGCCGTTGCCGTGCTGCAACGACCCGCCTGCGCACGGCGCTGGAGCCTTCGCCCCGTTCCCGGCCCGAGAGCTCCGCCATGTCCACCGCCGGGACATCGACCACCAGGTCGAAGCGATCGAGGAGCGGACCGGAGACCCGGCCCCGGTAGCGACGCACCTCGGCCTCGCTGCAGCGGCAGGGCCGGTGCCGGTTGCCGCTGTGGCCGCAGGGACACGGATTCATCGAGGCCACCAGGGCGAAGCGCGCCGGCATGGTCACCGATCCGTGGGCGCGGCTGACGGTGATCTCGCCGTCCTCCAGCGGCTGGCGCAAGGCCTCCAACGCATCCCGCCGAAACTCCGGTAGTTCATCGAGGTACAGCACGCCGTGAGTCGCCAGACTGATCTCCCCGGGCCGCACGATGCCCCCGCCGCCGGTCAACGCCGCGAAGGAGGCGCCATGGTGCGGCGCCCGAAAGGGACGCCGGGTCACCAGCCCCCGGGTCAGGCCCACGGTGCTCCAGACCCGGGTCACCTCCAACGCCTCGTCCAGGGACAGCGGCGGGAGGATGCCCGCAAGGCGACGCGCCATCATCGTCTTGCCCGCGCCGGGGGGACCGCAGAGCAACAGGTTGTGCCCGCCCGCCGCGGCGATCTCCAGCGCGCGCCGGGCCTGGGCCTGGCCCCGCACGTCGGCCAGGTCGGGAACCTCCCCTTCTCCCGGCGGCTGTTGCAGCAATAGATCCGGGTCCGGGGCGAGATGAACCGCCGCCCGCCCCCCTGCCAGACAGACCACATCATCGAGATCGGCGACCGGCAGCACGGTCATCCCCTGCACCAATGCCGCCTCGTCGGCGTTCTCCCGGGGCACGATCAGGCGAGTCTTGCCCGCATCCCGGGCGGCCATGGCCATGGGCAACACACCGCGGACCGGCCGGATGCTCCCGTCGAGGCCGAGTTCTCCGATCACCAGTGTCCGCTCTCCTTCGGGGAGGGGGCACATGTGTTCACAGACCGCGAGAATCGCGGCGGCAATCGGTAGATCCAGCGCCGAGCCCCGTTTCCGCAAGTCCGCCGGCGCCAGGTTGACGATCGCCTTGCGCGCCGGGAGCGTGAAGTTGCGGCTCTGCATCGCCGCGCGGATGCGGTCGATCCCTTCGCGCACCGCCACGTCGGGCATGCCCACGGTGGAGGTTCCGGGCAGGCCCCCGCCCAGGTGCACCTCGACCTCGACCAGGTCGGCACCTACGCCGGAGACCACCGCGCCGGTGGCCCGTCCAAGCATGATGTCCTCAGTGGAGGCCGAGGAACCCTGGGTCTGCCGGGGCGAACCCGGACGTGGTCAGCGGCGGACGGTCAGTCGCGTGCCCGGCCGCAACGTGGCGTTGCGGTTGATGCCGTTGAGGGAGCAGAGGTTGTCGATCGAGGTGCGGTACTTGCTGGCGATCTCCCACAGGGTGTCGCCCCGACGCACCCGGTGGGTCAGCGGACCATCGACCGGAGCGTCGGCCATCGCCTTGCGCGCGGCGGCTCGATTGCGAGCCCCGGGAACGACCTTCAGTCGATCCCCGATACGCAGGGTCTTGCGGGTGCTGATCCCGCTGGCCTCGGCGATCGCGGCCGGTGTCGTGTTGAACTGCTTGGCGATGACCCACAGGTTGTCGCCGTTGCGCACGGTGTAGCCCACGGTCCCCTGGGAAGCGGCTGCCGCCGTCGAGGCCGTGGCCGCAGCCGCGGGCGCGGCGCTGTTCCGGGCGACCGCCGTCTGGGACGTGGACGCGCCGCCGTTCCCCGAGGGCACGGTCAGCTTCTGGCCGAGCTTGAGGGTCGCGCGGGTCGAGATCCCGTTGGCCCGGGCGATCGCGCCGGCGGTGGTGCCGTAACGTTTGGCCAGATCCCAGAGGGTGTCGCCACCGACGACCCGATGGGTCACGCTCTGCCCCGCCGGAATCGGCGTGCGGGGTTGCGCCTTGGGCTTGGACCGGGCGACGTAGCCGGGGCCGGGCACGAAGGTCAACTTCTGGCCGACGCTGAGCACGTCGTGGATCGACATCCGGTTCTGGTTGGCGATGGAGCGAGAGCTGGTGCCGAAGCGGGAGGCAATCCGCGAAAGGGAATCGCCCCGGCGCACCCGGTAGGTCACCGTGCCGTCGGCCCCGGCCACCGCCGGCAGCGCCGGTCCCGAGGCCGAGGGAATCTTGAGGGTCTTGCCGGCACGGATCATCGTGCGGCGGCCCATGCCGTTGGCCTGCTGGATCGAGTAGACCGAGACGCCGTAGGCCCGGGCGATGGTCGACAGCGACTCTCCCTGGCGCACGTAGTGACGCTGGAAGGTGACCCGCTTGTCCTTGGGGATCTCGGCCAGGGCCACCAGCATCTTCTGGCCGGTGCCGACCGGGACCCGCACGTCGCTGGTAACCAGCGGCGGCGTCTGCTGACGGCGCAGCGCCGGGTTCAACAGCTTGATCGTGGCCACGTCGGTGCCGGCACTCTCGGCCAGCACCCGGAAGTCCGCCGCCCCCTCGACCTGCACGGTCTCGTAGGTGATCTCGTCGTCGTACTCGAAGTCGAACCCGTACTTCTGCGGGTCCTTGGAGATCAGGATCGTCGCCAGGATCGCCGGCACGTAGTTCTTGGTCTCGCGGCGGATGTAGCGGGTCTTGGCGATGGCCCAGAAGTCCTTCTTGCCGGTCTTGCGAATCGCCCGGCGGATCTTGCCTTCCCCGGCGTTGTAGCCGGCGAGCGCCAGGTACCAGTCGCCGAACTCGTCGTAGAGGTCCTTGAGGTAGCGCGCCGAGGCGCGGCAGGCCTTCTCGGGGTCCGAACGTTCGTCGACCCAGTAGTCGACCCGCAGCCCGTAACGCTTGCCCGTGGCGGCGATGAACTGGAACACGCCCTTGGCCCGGGCGCGGGAGTAGGCGCTGGTCTTGTAGGCGCTTTCCACGTGGGCGAAGTAGACGAGATCCTGGGGCACGCCCTCTTCGGCAAAGATCTCGCGGAACATCTCCATGTAGCGGCCCGAGCGCTTCAGGCCGTGGACCCAGCGGGACGGGATGCGTTTGGAGTAGAGCTCGATGTAGGCCAGCACCCGGTCGTTGACCTCGATCGGAACGTCGAAGGTCGGCTCGGAATCGGCCACCAGCGCCATCTCGGCCTCCGCCTCCTCGGCGGAGATCTCGGGCGCGGGCTTGTCCAACTCGTCGTGGGGAGACTCGGTCAACTCCTCGCCGGGAGCCGGGTCTTCCGGTCCGGCGAGCTGCTCCTCGGTGTAGCGGCCGTCGGGGCCGGGAAGGGGCAGCCATTCCTCGGCCGGCTCGGTGGGAATGCCGGCCGGGTCCTGTCCCGGATCTTGGGCCGGATCCTGGGAAGTCGCTTCGGTCTCTTCGGAGGGCCCCCTCGTATCGGACGCCTCGTCCGACGGGCCCGGCGCGGGAGGCGTCGAGGCGGGTGGTGTTCGCTGGGAACACCCCGCGACGGTCAACGCCAGCAGGGCCAGCAGGAACAGGGAACGGAGCGGCAAACGCGACAGCATGTAACCCCCGATAGAGAGGCCCCTCCCGACCTCTTTCGACGGTCGAATATAAGAGGGAGAATTCAACACTGTCAAACGTCCGAAGTGCTTGACAGGTTGCGCGCCTTTCGCCTAATCTACGCGTCCTCGCTCCGATTTCCCGGAGCACCTCACATCCCGGCCTCCCAGGAGATTCCAAGAGCATGGCGATGGATCCCAACGATCGTGGCAAGGCGGTAGACCTTGCCGTCTCCCAGATCGAGCGCCAGTTCGGCAAGGGCTCGATCATGAAGCTCGGGG